>CACDVW010000016.1 GCA_902556355.1 uncultured SAR86 cluster bacterium | reverse complement strand
TCAGGAGCATTTCTTAATTCATCTATAGAACAATTAGGTAAAGTAAATGGGTGATGGAGAGAGGTTAAATTACCCTCACTGTTTTTTTCAAACATAGGAAAATTAACAACCCAACATGGAGCCCATTTTTCAGTATACAAGGATAAGTCTTCGCCTATCTTCTTGATTAAGCTACTCATACTTAGATTAACAATGTTTTGCTTGCCAGCTCCAAAAAATAATAGATCATCATTTTCTAAATCCAAATCTTTTACTAAAGATGCAACTGTTTCTGATTTTAAGAATTTCAATATAGGCGATTGGAGTCCATTCTCGATATCACTTTTGTCATTAACTTTTATATAAGCAAGCCCCTTAGCTCCTAATTTAGAAACAAAGCTGGTGTAATCATCTATCTGCCCTCTAGATAATGAGTTTCCGCCTGGAATTTTTAAAGCTACAACCCTTGAGTTTTTATCTTTGGCAGGCTCTGCAAAAACTTTAAACTCCTCATCTTTTACCAAGTCAGAAATTTCTACGAGCTTTAAAGGAATTCTTAAATCAGGCTTATCGCAACCATAATCCCTCATTGCATCATGCCAATCTAAAACTTCAAAATCTTTTAGCTTATCATTGCAAAACTCTTCAATAAGGCCCTTAACCATACCTTCACCAGTTTTCATAATATAATCTTGATCAATAAATGACGCCTCAATATCTATTTGCGTAAACTCTGGTTGGCGATCTGCTCTAAGATCCTCATCTCTAAAACATCTAGCAATTTGATAGTATTTATCCAATCCTCCCATCATTAGCAATTGCTTAAAAAGTTGAGGTGATTGAGGTAAGGCAAAGAAATTTCCTGACTGCACCCTGCTTGGCAATATATAGTCTCTAGCTCCTTCAGGAGTGGCTCTTGTTAATATAGGTGTTTCTATTTCATTAAAATCATTATCATCTAGATAATTACGAATCATTGAGGTAATTTTTGATCTAGTAACAATCCTATGATTCATCTCAGGTCTTCTTAAATCTAGAACTCTATTTTTTAAGCGAACATCCTCATTGACCTCTTGATAGTCATCTAATGGGAATACAGGGGTTTCTGCTTTACTTAGAATTTTAATATCTTTGCTTTCAAGCTCTACTTCGCCTGTTGTCATATTCTTGTTAATTGTTCCCTCTAATCTTGCTTTTACTAATCCAGTTATTTGAACAACATACTCATTTCTTAGGCTTTCAGCTATTGCAAAAGATTCTGCGTTATCTGGATTAATAACAGCCTGACATATGCCCTTTATATCTCTTACATCAAGAAAGATAACCCCACCATGATCACGTCTTTTATGTATCCAGCCACAAATAGTTATCTCTTCATTAAGATTTTTAGAAGTTATTTCTCCACAATAGTGAGATCTCATAATTTTTCCCTATAGTTATTTACTAATCTTATCTTGTTTAGTCACTTTCTTGGAGTCAGATGACAAATTTTGTGAAGATTTGTTAGCTGATTCTTTGTCGTTTGATACCAAATTCTTTTTTTTACCAGTTTTAAAATCGGTTTCATACCATCCCCCGCCTTTTAATCTAAAAGAAGGAGCTGATACAAGCTTGCTAAGAGTATCTTTTTCGCAATTTGGACATTTAGTTTTAGGTTTATCACTAAACTTCTGTATTAGTTCAAATTCTTGCCCACAATTTGAACATTTATAGTCATAAATCGGCATAAGTACTCAAAAAAAAGATAAAATTATAAACTATTAAGATTTATACATATAACTAATTTATAAAATGTTATTTTCAAAAATATTGCTTCCAACGCTTAAAGATGCACCTCAAGAAGCTGAAGTCATTAGTCACAAACTAATGCTTAGAGCTGGAATGGTTAGAAAGGTTGCATCAGGAATCTATACATGGCTTCCACTTGGTCTAAAAGTCCTTAGAAAAATTGAAAATATTGTTAGAGAAGAAATGGATGCCTCAGGTGCTCAAGAAGTTTTGATGCCAATGGTTCAACCAAAAGAGCTGTGGGATGAAACAAATAGATGGGAAAAAATGGGGCCAGAGCTTCTAAGAATACAAGATAGGCATGATAGAGATTTTTGTTTAGGCCCAACTCATGAAGAGGTTATTACCGATCTTATTAGAAATAATGTGAAGAGTTATAAAGAATTACCACTCAATATTTATCAAATCCAAACCAAATTTAGAGATGAGGTAAGACCAAGGTATGGAGTTATGAGAGGGAGAGAGTTTTTAATGAAAGACTCTTACAGCTTTAATATTGATGAGGCCTGTCTTGAAGAAACTTATTTAACAATGCGAAATACTTACAAAAAAGTCCTAGAGAGAATGGGTCTTGAGTATAAGATTGTTTCAGCTGACTCAGGTGCAATAGGTGGTGACGCTTCAGAAGAATTTCATGTGCTTGCTGAAACCGGAGAAGACACCATCGCAGTAAGTGATAGCTCTGAATATGCTATCAATACTGAGCTGCTTCTAAAAGAAGGTGAAGATATTGAATCTCTTGAGGGAAAACCGTCACCTGATGGTGAGGGAACTATTGAGATTAAAAAAGGTATTGAAGTTGGTCATATATTCCAATTAGGAAAGGTTTATGCAGAAGATATGAAAGCAAATGTACTAAATAATGAAGGCAAAGCATCGACTTTATACATGGGCTGTTATGGGATTGGAGTTTCAAGACTTGTAGCCGCAGCTATTGAACAAAACAATGATGATAAAGGCATTATTTGGCCTCATAGCATAGCTCCATTTGATATAAATATTATTGCTATTGGCTATGAGAAAGATGAAAAAATAGCTGAAGCATCTAACAATCTATACAAAGAGCTTACGGAAATGGGCTACGATGTTTTATTAGATAATCGTAAAGATGGTTATGGAACTAAAATTAAAGATTCTGAGTTAATAGGAGTTCCACTAAATATTATTATTGGTAAGCAGTTCTTAGAATCAGAGGAAATAGAATTTAGAACAAGATCTGGAGATACATCTCTCAGCAAAATATCAGATTCAAAAACTATCTTAGACTTCTTTAAAGATAAATAATCTTAAACTACTCTTTTTATAATAGTAGCATTTGCTGTTCCGCCACCCTCACATATAGCTTGAAGTGCATACGTGCCTTCTCTTCTTTCTAATTCATGAAGCAATGTTGTCATTAGCTTTGCTCCTGTAGCACCTAGAGGATGACCAAGTGCCATTGCTCCTCCATTTACATTCAGTTTAGTTCTATCAGCTTTAAGCTCTGCAGCCCAAGCCAAAGGCACTGGGGCAAAAGCTTCATTCACTTCATATAAATCAATATCATCAATACTTAAGTTAGCTACTGATAGTGCTTTATGCGATGCAGGAATTGGTCCAGTTAACATGTAGACAGGATCATCTCCAACAACTGAGATTGATACGATTTCTGCTCTAGGATTTGCATTAATTTTTTTAAGTCCTGCTTCATTACAAACAAGAACTGCTGCTGCACCATCTGTAATTTGGCTTGCATTACCAGCAGTTACTACCCCGCCTTCAGAAACAGTTTTAAGCCCTGCAAGTTTTTCAAGACTTGCATCAAATCTTATGCCCTCATCTGCAGTTACCATTTCTTCAATACCCTCAGCATTTCTAGCTTGAACCGGAAGAATCTCTCTATCAAAATATTTTAACTCAGTAGCATTTGCAGCTTTTTGATGACTTTCAAGAGCAAACTGATCTAAATCTTCTCTTGATAGATTCCATTTTTTAGCTACTAATTCAGCACCTGTAAATTGGGAGAAAAATACACCTGGATATCTGGATTTAATACCGTCAGAATCAAAAGGGAAACCATGGCCAGCATCATAACCATCTTTAACCGAAGCGCCAATTGGAACCATTGACATCACTTCAACACCGCCTCCAATGACAATATCTTGTGTCCCTGACATTACGGCTTGAATTGCAAAATGTATTGCTTGTTGGGAGGAACCACATTGTCTATCAACGGAAGTTCCAGGAACTGATTCAGGAAATGATGAAGACAGAATTGCATTTCTTGCAACATTGCCTGACTGAGCACCAACTTGGTCTACACAACCAAAAACAACATCGTCAACAAGAGCAGGATCCATATCAAGCCTTGAAGTTATCTCATCTAATACTTTTGCACCAAGATCAGCAGGATGCCAAAGACTTAATTTACCATCCCTTTTCCCACCTGCAGTTCTTACTGCCTCAACAATATAAGCTTTCTCTGCCATAAAAAAATCCCCACTAAAAAAATTCTAATGGGGATAATTGTATCAACAAAAAACTATTTTGTAGATTTTGCCTTGCTGCTTATATAAGCTTTTCTGATTTCCTTTAACAGGCTATTACGGATTTTTGCATTCTCCTTTAAGAATAAACTAGCTTTTACTTTTCCTTGTCCTATAGTTTCGCCATCCATTTTGTAGAAAGCACCAGACTTTTCAACAAGACCAAGTTTATGAGCATAATCCAATATTTCACCTTCAGAATTAATACCCTGACCATACATAATCTGAAACTCAGCTTGTTTAAATGGAGGTGAAACTTTATTTTTTACAACTTTGACTCTCGTCTCATTGCCCATAATTTCATCGCCTTCTTTAACAGCACCTATTCTTCGTATATCTAATCTTACTGAAGAATAGAACTTAAGAGCATTACCACCAGTTGTTGTTTCAGGGCTACCAAACATCACACCAATCTTCATTCGTATTTGGTTAATAAATACAACTGTTGCTCCAGACCTTTGTATATTCCCTGTAATCTTTCTGAGAGCTTGAGACATTAATCTAGCTTGAAGGCCTACATGATGATCACCCATCTCACCTTCTATTTCAGCTCTTGGAACTAATGCTGCCACTGAATCAATGATAACTAAATCAACACTATTTGATCTAACCAACATGTCAGCTACTTCTAGAGCTTGTTCACCAGTATCTGGTTGTGATAGTAGTAATTCGTCGACATTTACACCTAGCTTTTCTGCATATTGTGGATCTAGTGCATGCTCTGCATCAATAAATGCACATGTTCCACCCTCTTTTTGACATTGAGCAATAATTTGAAGAGTTAGAGTAGTTTTACCAGAAGATTCTGGTCCATATATCTCAGTAACTCTACCTTTTGGTATGCCGCCTATACCTAATGCTATATCTAATCCTACTGAACCTGTTGAAATCGAAGGAATATCAAGATTTTCTCTATCCCCCATTCTCATAACGGTACCTTTACCGAAATGACTATCTATATCTGCAAGCGTATCCTTTAATGATTTTGAACCTGTATCTTTTGATTTAGCCATAATAACTCCTTACTGTATATTTATACAGTATAATAGTAATTAAGAAATTTACAACATAAAAGTATATTTTTTCTTTATTTTATCTTACAGTCACACTTTTATAATAAAGTATCAACATTAAATTATGGCATTCGTAGTAACTGAAACTTGTATAAAATGTAAATACACTGATTGTGTTGAAGTTTGTCCTGTAGATTGCTTTTATGAAGGCCCTGACTTTTTAGTTATTCACCCAGACGAATGCATTGATTGTGCTTTATGCGAACCAGAATGTCCGATTGACGCTATTCTCTCAGAAGATGAGCTTCCAGATGATCAAATAGACTTTATCGAAATCAATGCGCGTCTTTCAGAAGTTTATGAAAATATAACTGAAGCAAAAGACCCTCTTCCTGAGGCTGAAAAATATGAAACTGTTAAAAATAAAAGAGACTTAATAGGCCTATAAAATAATCAGTTTGGAAAAATAAGAACTCCGCTTACTAAAATCAAAGCAGCAAAGAAAATCATTATATTTAATTTATATTTAGATAGTAGATGATTGATTATTTTTGGCATTAATAACAATGAAATCAAACAACCAATTGTAAAAGGCATAAGTATCTCTAGCTGTATGTTTGCTATGGAACCAATAATGATTTCATAGACCCCAATTGATAATAAAATCGCGCTTCCAGAAATCCCTGGTAGTAAAAAAAATGAAAATGCTATAAACCCAACTAATATAAATACAATAAATGATGGGTTATTTGATACCAGACTAATGGTATTAAGCATTGCTGCAAAAATTGCTCCTGCTAGAAAATAAATTATCCAATTCATATTCAACTTAAATTCGTTTTTTAATCGAAAGGCTATTAAGAAAGATATTGAACACATCAAGAATGATAAGAATATTAAAAAACCATTCGTATACTCAGAATATAAAAATAAAATAAATTTTGAGGCAAATATTACGCTAGTCGCCATAGCAATAAAAAAAGGAATTATTAAATCAAGAAAAAAGACCTGATTTAATTTCTTAAAATTAAATGAGAAATTACTAATTTTTAAATTAGATAAAAATAAAATAAATTTTTCATATACTTTAAAAGCTATAGCAACAGTAGACCCAGAAATGCCTGGAAGAAGTTCAGCAAGACCAACAAAAAAACCTGCTATAACAAATCTTAACCTTTCAGTCATGAATCATTACCATCAACAGATGTTCCTGAGAGCATTGGCACAAAAGCAACCTCTTCAAATACGTCTTCTTTAATATCGCCTCCCTCTAACTTGGTTATGACGTGTAATTGTTGAGATTTAGAATTTCCAACCGGTATTACAATTTTAGAATTTATATTTAAGCAATCAATCAAATCTTGTGGGTATTGACGAGGTGCTGCTGCACATAAAACACCATCATATTTGAGTTTTTTGTCCCAATCCGTAAAACCATCACCATATTTAAACAAAACATTTTTAATTTTTAATTCACTTAAATTTTCTCTTGATTTTGTTACTAAGGGTTTAATTCTTTCTATTGCATGTACCTCTTCACAAAAATGTGACAATACAGCTGACTGATATCCACACCCAGATCCAAGCTCTAATACTTTTTCAAAAATTTTTCCTCTAGATTTTGTATGTGAAATAAGATGTTCTGTCATTTTGGCAACTATATAAGGTTGAGAAATGGTTTGCTTATAGCCAATTGTTAAAGATCTATTCTCATAAGCCCGAGATTGGAGAGCATTATCAACAAAAATATGACGAGGCACTTGTGACATTGCATCTAGAACTCTGAAATCTTTAATGCCCATGTCTAAAAGAGTTTCTATCATCTCTTCTCTAACTCTTCTAAATGTAAAGCCTGAACTATTCATTGAAGTGTGATTTTAGATTTTCTCTTAGTATTTCTTGATCAAGATCATAATCTAATACAGAAATTGAAATATACCCATCATGAACGGCATTTGCATCAGTTAATGTTGATTCATTTAAAGGTTCTCCAGAGAGGTTGTATCTATATCTTTTTGTATCTCCATCTGAGCTTATCTCAATGGGTCGTGATGGAACTCCTCTTTTTGCCAAAGATGTTACCCGTATTCCTTTGCATTCATCCTCTGATATATCTGGAAAATTTACATTAAACACTTTGCCATGAAAATCTTCAGGTAAGTTTTTGACAGTATTAATAATCTCTAAAGTTCTATTAACTATAAAATCCATATTAACTGTTTCATATGAAGCAACAGATAATGCTATCGGTGGATATTTAAGTTTTCTGCCACCTACTGCTGCACCTACAGTGCCAGAATAAATAACATCGGTTCCAATATTTGCTCCATGATTGATACCAGAGACAACCATATCGAATTCAAAATCAACAATTCCAAGCAAACCAAAATAAGTACAATCCGCTGGTGTACCATCAACAGCATAAACTCTCTCTTCTACTTTTCTAATTTCGGTTTCTTTTAAAAAAGAAATAGCTGCACTCATTCCACTGCAATTATTTTCAGGAGCTATAATCCATACATCATGTTCTTCTGATAATTTCTTAAAAAGGTGTTGAATATTAGAAGCCTGATAACCGTCATCATTTGTTAATAAGATTTTCATAAGATTTCTTTGAGATTTACTAGTGATTGAACTGCTATAGCTTTATGCTCACCTATAATACCAATCTTTTCAGAAGTTGTAGCCTTTAAACCAATATTAGATTTTGAAATTTTTAGAATCTCAGACAAACTATCAATAATATTGTTTCTATGAGGACTAATTTTAGGTGATTCACAAATTATAGTTGCATCAACATTGTAAATCTCAAGATTCATTTCATGAATTTTTTCTAAACAAAAATTAATTATTTCCTTGCTATCAAGCCCCTTATTAGAAGGGTCTTTGTCTGAGAAGAATATTCCTATATCTCCAAGGGCTGCAGCGCCTAGGATGGAGTCTGCAATTGAATGAAGGAGAACATCACCGTCGGAGTGCGCTTCAATTGCATAATCGCATTGAAGCATATAGCCCCCTATAGAAAAACCTGTTCCAGGTTTGTAGGTATGTAAATCAAAGCCACTACCAACTCTTGAGTTTAATTTTCTCAGAAGATTTAAATCATGATTATAGGTAATTTTAATATTTGAGGCTTTGCCTTCTATTTTTGATACATGATAACCCTGAGATTCCATTACAAACGATTCATCAGGGACATCAATCTTTTGATCAATAAGATAAGCCAATGAGGACTTTAATTTATTAAATTTTGATATTTGGGGAGTTTGTACTAAGTAATAGTCTTGTTTATTTATAGTTTTATTAGATTTACTCTCCTTAATAGAATCGACAACTGGTTTGAAGAAAAAAGAGCAGTCTGATTCAGAACTGGTTATCTTTTCATATATTGTGACTAAGTCTTTAGCAGTTATGTTCGGTCTAGCTGCGTCATGAGTAATAACATAATCATAATTTTCATTAGCTTCACTTAAAGCATTTAATACTGATATCGCTCTTGTCTCACCGCCCTCAACTATTTCTACTTTATCGTTGTCAATAAAATTTTGTTCTTTAATAAAATTATCTGATTTTGAAACTGCGATTAGTATTTTTGATATAAATTCAGATTCTATAAAGGGTTTTATTGTTTTCTCTATAACGGATTGGCCATCTAGATACTCATATTGTTTTGGAATATCGCTCTGAAATCTTTCACCAATTCCTGCTGCTGGAATTATTGCTAATACTTTATCTGTCATCTTTAGATTCGTCTTCGTCCTTGAAAGATATAAACTCTTCATCAGGATATACTAAGTTCAATTTTTCTCTAGCAAAATTTTCTACATGTTCGTTTGATTTTTGTGCATTCTCAATCTCAAATTCTAAAATATCATTTTGTTTTTTTAGTTCATTGTTTTGTTTTTGTTGAAGATTGTTTTCGTCAAGTATTTGAGTTTTCTTTTGATAAGAATTTTCCCCAAAGAAAACACTGTTTAGCAGCATAATTATTAAAATAAGTAGGACTAAAGCTAAAGAATAAAATAGTCGATTCATTGACTTAGATTGATACTAGGAAACTCCTCTTCTATCCATAGCAATCGATTGTATTTTGCAACTCTATCAGATCTACATGGAGCTCCAGTTTTAATTTGACCTGCTCCAAGACCAACAGCTAAATCAGATATAGTCGTATCCTCAGTTTCTCCTGATCTATGAGAAATTATGGATTTATAGTTATTTTGATTAGCAATATTAATTGTTTCTATTGTTTCGGTAATAGAACCTATTTGATTAAATTTAATTAAAATTGAGTTAGCTAAATTATTTTCTATACCTTCTTGAAAAATAGTCTTATTTGTTACAAACAAATCATCTCCAACTAATTGACACTTGGAGCCAATTCTTTCGGTAAGAATTTTCCAGCCTTCTGAGTCATTTTCATCCATACCATCTTCGATAGAAATAATTGGGTACTTATCCACTAAACTTTCTAAATAATCAGAAAAAGATTCAGAGTCTAAGGATTTGCCTTCACCAGCTAAATTATAATTTTTACCATCATAAAATTCACTTGCAGCACAATCCAGTGCAATAAAGACATCATCTCCTGGTATGAGACCGGAGATTTTTATTGCTTCAATAATTAATTTGATTGCCTCTTCATTAGATTGTAAATTTGGAGCAAAGCCACCTTCATCTCCTACTCCAGTCGATAATTTTTTTTGTTGCAATATTGATTTAAGATTCCAATATATTTCAGAAGACCATCTCATAACCTCTTTAAAAGTCTTTGCACCTTTTGGAATAATCATAAATTCTTGAATATCAATATTATTATCAGCATGCTCTCCGCCGTTGAGAATATTTAACATAGGCATAGGAAGGTTAGACTCAACATCTATTCCAGTGATATTTTTATATATCTCAGCAAAATGTTCATGCAATGAAATATTTTTATCTTTTGCTGCTGCATGAGAAACTGCTAATGAAACAGCTAGAATTGCATTAGCTCCAATATTTGACTTGTCACTAGTTCCGTCTAACTCAATTAATTTCTGATCAATTAATTGTTGATCGTTTGGATCTAATTTTTCAAGAAGTGGGTTTATTAAGTCATTAATATTACTTACAGCTTTTTGAACTCCTTTACCCATGTACAAATTATCGCCATCTCTTAACTCTAATGCTTCCTTGGTTCCTGTTGATGCTCCGCTTGGCACAATTGCACTTGCTTTAATGCCATTATCAAGAATTACATTACAAGAAACTGTAGGAAGACCTCTTGAATCTAAAACCTGAATAGCCTTTATTGATTGAATTGAAGCCATGCTTACTAAAAAATATCTAAAGTTTCTTGGTTTTTTACAAAAACATCTAGATCTTTAATTTGCTGTAAAAAAGGTTCCAACATATCAAGACGAAGAGCACAAGGACCATCACATTTAGCTTTATCAGGATCTGGATGTGCTTCTAAAAATAGACCTGCTATTCCCTGAGAAATACCAGCTTTAGCCAAACTTAATAGATATTCCCTTCTTCCTCCAGCTGCATTACCAAGACCTCCAGGAAGTTGAAGTGAATGCGTAACATCAAAAATTGCTGGCTTACCTAGATTCTTGAGAATTTGAAAATTAAGAGTGTCTACAACTAAATTATTATATCCAAAAGAATTACCCCTCTCACACAATGTAATTTTACTGTTACCAGCTGATTCACATTTTTCTATAATGTTTTTCATCTCGGGCGCAGATAAAAACTGTGGTTTTTTAAACTGCAAAATAGCATCTGTTTTTGCTGCAGCAACCACTAAGTCAGTTTGTCTTGCTAAAAAAGCTGGTATTTGAACAACTTCACATACTTCACTTACTGGCTCAGCTTGATCTGGTTCATGAATATCAGTAACTACAGGAACATTAAATTCTGTTGAAACCTCTTGAAGTAATTTAAGACCCTCATCCATGCCTGGACCTCTGAAAGAAGAAACAGAGCTTCTATTAGCCTTATCAAATGAACCTTTAAAAATATAATTAATCTCAAGCTTATCTGATATTAATTTAAATTTTTCAGCAACTTGCAATACTAAGTCTCGAGATTCAAGTACATTCATTCCTCCCATTAAAGTTAATGGCTGCGAATTACCAATAGTAAAGTTTCTAAGTTTCAGATCATTCATAATTACTTATCTATTGTACTCTTAATGTAGCTATTGAAAATAGGATGTCCATCTCTTGGATTAGATGTGAACTCAGGATGAAATTGACATGCTAAGAACCACTTGTGATCTGAGATTTCAATCATTTCAATTAATTTACCATCAACTGAAGTTCCAACTAAATTTAACCCAGAATTAGAAAACTGATCTACATATTTTGGATTGACTTCATATCTGTGTCTGTGTCTCTCAACAATTTCATGCTTTTTGTACATTTTAAATGCTTTTGAAGATTTCTTAAGCTTACATACTTGACCGCCTAGCCTCATAGTGCCGCCTAGATCAGAATTTTTATCTCTTTGCTCTTTTTTACCAGAGATATCATTCCATTCTGTTATTAGTGCAATGATTGGATGCTTTGTTTTTGAATCAAATTCTGTACTGTTGGCACCTTTTAACTTAAGAACATTCCTTGCATATTCAATCATTGCCACTTGCATTCCTAAGCAAATGCCTAAATATGGAATCTGATTCTCTCTTGCATATTTACATGCCAGAATCATACCCTCGATGCCTCTATCACCGAAACCTCCAGGAACTAACACTGCATCAGTTTTTGATAAGACTTTTTTTACATTTTTTGGAGATAAAGTTTCAGCAAGAACGAAATTAATATTTACTTTGGTCTTATGTTTTATGCCAGCATGCTCTAAGGCTTCATTTATAGATTTATATGAATCTTGCAACTCAGTATATTTGCCAACAAAAGCTATATTAACTTCTTTTTGTGGGTTAAGACTTGCATTAACAACCCTTCTCCAATCAGATAGTTTAGGATCTTTAGATTTAATATTAAGTTTTTTGAGTATGATTTGATCTACTTTTTGTTTATTTAACAGAAGCGGTATTGAATAAACTGTATCTACATCATGCATTGAAATAACGTTATCTTGAGCAACAGAACAGAATAAAGCAATTTTCTTTTTCTCATCCTTGGGGAGTTCTTGTTCGGATCTGCAAATTAAACAGTCGGGACCAATGCCTAGTGAACGTAACTCTTTAACAGAATGTTGAGTTGGTTTTGTTTTAAGTTCTCCAGAAGCCTTAATGAACGGAACTAAAGTTAAGTGAACAAATGCCCAAGATGTTGATGGAAGCTCCAAGGCCATTTGTCTAATAGCTTCAACAAATGGTTGGCTTTCAATGTCACCAACTGTCCCACCTATTTCAACAATAGCTATATCTTTTCCTTGTCCACCCTCTTTTATCCTTTTTTTAATTTCATTTGTTATATGAGGTATGACCTGAACAGTTCCGCCTAGATAATTACCTTTTCTTTCGTTTCTGATGACTGTTTCATAAACTTTTCCAGCAGTGAAATTATTTTTCTTAGATGCCTCAAATCTAACAAATCTTTCATAATGGCCTAAGTCTAAATCAGTTTCAGTACCATCATTTGTTACAAATACCTCACCATGCTGAAATGGACTCATTGTTCCAGGATCAACATTAATATATGGATCAACCTTAATAAGTGAGACTGATAGTCCTCTTGACTCAAGCAAAGCCCCTATAGAAGCTGCAGCAATACCCTTTCCGAGTGAAGAAACCACTCCTCCGGTTATGAAAATGTACTTAGTATTGGCCATCATTTAATTGAATCATGATGGGATAACAGAATAACAGAATACGCCTAAGAGTGAAATAAGCTTTATTAATATAATTAAAAAATTAAGTTATTTTTTTATAAACTCTTTCAACTCTGGATTTTATTCTAATCATTATGTCATATGAAATTAAACCATTAGCTGAGGCAAGATTATTAATTGAATGATTAGGTGAAAAAAACTCACACCAATCTCCCACATTACATTCTTTAATATTAGAGACGTCTACAGTTGTTACATCCATGCTAATCTTTCCAAAAATAGTGGCATCTTGATTATTAACTTTTACAGCTGTTCCATCTTTAATGTGTTGAGGCAAACCATCTGCATATCCAAGATAGACAGTAGCTACTTTCATTCTTTTTTCTGCAATGGCCCTTCCGTCATATCCAACCTTTTCTCCTATATTAAGTTCCTTAATATTTATTATTGGAGATTTAAGTGTAATAGCTGTTTTTAGTTCGTCATTTCCGATATATCCACCAAATATTCCAATTCCTACTCTTACCCAATCAAAACACTTGTCAGGAAAGTTTAAAACACAGCCGGTATTTGCAATACTTTTAGTTACTCCAGTATGTAAATCTTTGTAAAGTCTCTCAAACCTTTCGAATTGCTCAGCATTTGAGGGATCATCTTTGTTATTGGATGCAGCCAAATGAGTCATAAGTGTAAAATTTATATCCTCAAGATAATCTTTATAAATCTCTAAAAATTTGTCTATTTCAAAACCCAGTCTGTTCATGCCGGTATTAACTTTTAACCATAAATTTTCAAAATTATTGTTTTTAATAATGATATTTAATTGAGATTCGTTATGAACTACTAAATCTAAATCATGCTTCTTAGCTAAAAGGTAATCCTCCTGAGAATATACCCCCTGCATTAGCACGATTTTTTTTTGCGAGATTTTTCTTAAATCAATTGCTTCATCAAGCCTTACTACTCCATATCCATCAACCAGATCATCGATATCAGATACTATATTATTAAGCATATGGCCGTAAGCATCAGATTTGATGACTGCTAAAAAATTTGAAGTATTTAAAGTTTTATTTTTTAATTTTTGAATATTGCTTCTTATGATAGATGGATCTATTTCAAGAATGCTTTTTAATGTCGTCATTCAAAAGAGTCGTAATATCCATCGCTAGAAAAATTTTCAAAGCGCGTATATTCTTTTAGGAATGTTAGATTAACAGTTCCAATTGGTCCGTTTCTTTGTTTTCCAATAATAATTTCAGCTTTATTTCCTTGATCTGAATCTTCGTTATAAACCTCATCTCTATATATAAACAAGATGACATCAGCATCCTGCTCAATAGCACCTGAGTCACGAAGATCTGCCATAATTGGTCTTTTGTTAGGTCTTTGTTCTACCGCCCTATTAAGCTGAGAAAGCGCTATAACTGGAACATTAAGCTCTTTTGCCAAAGATTTTAATGATCTAGATATTTCTGATATTTGATTCACTCTATTTTCTGTTGATGTTGGCAACTGCATTAACTGAAGGTAATCAACTACGATTAGTGATAATCCATTCTCCTCTTGCCTTGCAAGCCTTCTAGCTTTTGCACGAAGTTCCATTGGAGTTAGCAGAGAGCTATCATCAATCCACAATGGTAAATTCTTGAGTCTTTCACCTTCTGAAAGTAACAATTTTAGCTCGTTGTCCTTTAACATTCCTGAGCGAACGTTTTGCTGATTTAGTTTGCTCATTCCTGATAGCATTCTAGTTGTTAAAGCTTCACCAGGCATTTCTAAACTGAATATTAAAACAGCACCATCATTATCTTTTTCAAGCAAAACATTTTCAGCTATATTCATAGCAAAAGATGTTTTACCCATACTTGGTCTTCCAGCAACCACTATAAGATCACCTTTTTGGATGCCCTGGAGTTTGTTGTCAAGATCTTTAAACCCTGTAGAAGAGCCAATTAATCCCCCAGCTTTATTAGACATCTCATGAAGCCTATCCATTGTTGATGGAATTAATTCTTTCATCGATTGAAGGCTTTGATCATTTTGACTAGACTCATCATTCAATGCAAATATCATACTTTCAGCCTTGTCTAGTAATGCATTGCCATCTTGTCCTTGAGGGTTATTGATTAATTCAGAAATCTCAGAGTTAGCTTTAATTAATTTTCTGGTTATAGATCTCTGTCTAATTATTTCAGCATATGCTTCAAGGTTAGCGGCAGATGGAGTTGAAGTGGCAAGTTCAATTAAATAGTCTTTGCCACCAACCTTATTAAGAGAGTTTTTATTATCTAATTTTTCTGAAACTGTTAGAGGATCTAGAGGTTTGTTTTCTTCAATCAATTCAGACATTGATTGAAAGATAATTTGATGGTCTTTGCCATCAAAATCATTTTCTTTAATAACCTGAATTACTGTGTCAAAACGATGTGTTTCGAGCATTAAACCACCAAGAACTGCTCTTTCAGCCTCTCTTGCTTGCTCGTTTTGATTTAAAGATAAGTCAGACATTGGAATATGATTTTTACATCATATTTTAAAATATACAACTACTCAGCTAATACTTTTACAGTTACTTCTGCAGAAACCTCAGGATGAACAGCAATAGTTATTAAATGATCACCAATTTCTTTAATTGGTCCGTCTGGCAGTTGCACTTCACTTTTATCTATTTCGATATCGATATTTGTAAATGCCTCGGAAATCTCTCTTGTACCAACTGAACCATATAATGCTCCCTCTTCAGTTACAGGAACTGCAATTTCACAAGTCTTACCATTAATAGTCTCAGCTCTTGCTTCAGCTTTAGTAAGCATGTCAGCAGATGCTGCTGCTAGCTCATCTTTTCTTGCCTCTACCTCAGCAATATTTTTATCACTAGCAAATGCTGCTTTCTTCTGTGGAATTAAAAAGTTTCTTGCATAACCAGAATTGACTTCAACTATGTCACCAATTTCGCCTAATCTTTGTATTTTATCTAATAATATAATCTTCATAATCTTATTGATGCATATCCGTATATGGTAAAAGAGCTAAAAATCTAGCTATTTTAATCGATTTTGTAACTTTTCTTTGATTTGATGCTGATACGCCTGTAACTCTTGCGGGTATTATCTTTCCTGTTTCAGTAATAAATTGTTTCAAGATATCAATATCTTTATAATCAAATTTCTTAGGCAATTCATATTTACTCATTATCTTCACCTTCTTCTTGTTTAGCTTCTGATTTATCTTCGACATCCTCTTTTACTGGCTCAGGATCTTTCTTAACGTCTTCTTTATCTTTCTCAACTTCAGATGCTTCAGGTTTTTTGTTCTTTGATTCAACAAAGAGGCTTGAATCTTCTCCGTTGTGTTCTTTTACAACTAAAAATAAATGCCTAATGATGGATTCGTTATATTTAATTTTTGTTTCTATTTCTAATAACTTAGAAGGATCACCTTCAAGGTTGAATAAAATATAGTGACCTTTATTATGATTAGCTATTGAATATGCTAATTGTCTTCTTCCAATATCTTCTGTTTTAACAATATTAAAAGAATTATCTTTTAATAATTTTTCAAAATCTTTTTTAAAGCTATCAACCTTAGAAGAAAGGTTGGGGTTGAGAACTATTACTGCTTCGTACTTTTTCATTTGCTACCTTATGGTTAAAGATTTGCTTCTTAATTGATGCAAACCAAGGAATGCGCATTCTAATGGAATTGATATTTAGAATCAATACTCGCTTTTAACTATCTTTAAAAGCTTGGAAAGCCAACTTTGATTTTGCTCAGCTATTAAATCATCATTTTTCTGCTTAAAACCATGATCGACCAATCCGATGGATGTTGCATAGATTGGATTTTGCAAAATACTTTCCATTCCAGAGAATTTATTTGGAATACCTAGTCTTACAGATGTCTGAAAAATAGATTCTGCTAATTCAACTACACCTTCCATTTTCGATGTACCGCCTGTAAAAACAATACCAGCAGAAATTTTATCCTCAAATCCGTTTCTCGTAATTTCTGCCTTAACAAGTTCAAATAGCTCTGTATACCTAGGTTGAATAATATCAGCTAAGGAACTTCTTGAGAGTTCTCTTGTTGGTCTTCCCCCTACACCAGGAACTTCAATACTTTCATCATCTTTTGTGAACTCAGCAACTGCACAACCGTGTTTCTGTTTTATATCCTCGGCCTGAGGTGTTGGAGTTCTTAATGCTTGCGCTATATCACTGGTTACCTGGTCACCAGCAATAGGTATTACTCCAGTAAAAACTATTGAGCCAGAATTAAATATTGCTATGTCGGTAGTACCTCCACCAATGTCAACCAAACATACTCCTAAATCTTTTTCATCTTCAGAGAGAATAGAATGAGAACTAGCTAATTGCTCTAAAACAAAACCATCAACAGATAGGCCACAATTTCTTATGCATTTTTCTATATTTTTTACTGCGCTGTTAGCACATGTAACCAAGTGAACCTTTGCTTCAAGCCTCACCCCAGCCATTCCAAGTGGGTCCAGGCTAACCTCTTGACCATCAATCACATACTCTTGAGGAAGGACATGTAAAACATTTTGATCAGATGGAATTGATACTGCCTGAGCAGAATCAATAACTCTGTCAATATCATAAGGTGTAACTTCTTTATCTTTAATGCCTACAGCGCCTTGAGAATTAAGACTTTTAATGTGACTACCAGCAATGCCTACATATAGAGATCGGATCTTATCCTCAATCATGGATTGTGCTTGCTCTACGGCCTTTTTAATTGCGTCAGTTGTAGCATCAATATTAACAACCACTCCTTTTTTTAAGCCGCTTGATGGGTATGCACCGAGTGAGATTATTTCTAGTTTTTGAGCTTCATTATATTTACCTACAATGCACACTACTTTCGAAGTACCTATATCTAAGCCAACAACTATATTAGAATTTTTACCATTATTTGCCATAATCTAAAGCAACTCCATCCTTATACCTTAGGTCTATCATACTAGGAATTTTTCTATTTTCGTACAAGTAATTTAAGGTATCTTTTAATGAATTGAATTTATTAATAGAAATTTTATTGCCAATCATTATGACATGTAAATTCGTTTGAATCTGCCATCCTGAAATATGTGAGTAAGTAATTTTTTCTATACTATTACCAAAATTATTCACTTTAAAAAAATTAATAATATTCAGCGGCTCCTTCAAATCTTCTATGGGTCCATTTACAGAAATCAAATTAAGAAAAGTTTTATCAAATTTAAACTTTTTTAAATTAGTATCTACAAAAAATTCATTATTTAATATAAATATTGGGGTTCTTGTTTTTATATTTAATTTTGCAGAATTACTAAATGGTTTAACATTTAGAAAGTACTCATCTATCCAGTCCTGCTCCTCAAGTAAATCTTTAATATCATTCTTTGTCTCTAATTCACCTAATTTTTCAATAAATATTTTTTGAGACTTTAAATATATTTCTGAATCAAGCGAAATATCAATATCTAAACCTTTTGAAAAAACTGATCCAGTAAAACAGAATACCGTTAAAGTATAAAAAGTTTTTTTAAATTTTTGCATTAATAATATTTTGAACTACTTCCTCGTACCCCAATCCAACAAAGCTTCCTGATTTTGGAACACAACTGTGTGATGTCATTCCTGGAACGGTATTAATTTCAAGAACATTAAATTGACCTGTGATGTCTTGAAGAATATCAATCCTTGCCCATCCTCTGCAATTAAGAGCTTTATATGCATTAGAAGCAACCACATTTATTGCTGAGTGTTCCTCAGAAGTAAGATTAGCTTGAATAAGCCCTGTATTATTTGAGATATATTTTGCATCATAATCGTAAAACTCATTCTCAGTTACTATTTCTATTACCGGCATACATTCATCGTTGATAATTGTCACAGTAAACTCTTTTCCATCTATGCAGTTTTCCATTAAAAATGGTCTATCTATATTGTTTGCTTTATTAAGAGCAACCATAAAATCTTTTTCGTCCTTTATCTTAAAAATATCAACGCTTGAACCTTCTTGACTTGGTTTTAAAAAATAATCTTTATTTTGAAAATCTTTGAAAGGTTCATTTAAAAATGGTTTTAAAGTCTCATAATATTTCCATGATGGAGTCATAACATTATGAGATTTTAAAATTGTTTTACATGTATTTTTATCCCATGTATTTCTACAAGCTTCTGGCCCTGATCCAGTATAAGGTATAGATAAATCATCAAATTTTTCCTGGAGATTACCTCCTTCACCCTCAAATCCATGCAATGCTATAAAAATAAGATCATATGTTTTAAAAATACTGAAATCACTAATGGTTGTAAAATCTACAATAGTTGTTTCGTATCCTAATTTTTTCAGGGCATCATAGACCCCCTTACCACTTTGCAAAGATATCTCTCTTTCTGATGAAGAACCGCCACATATGACAATAATTTTTTTTATTTCTTCCATGTTTCTTTTATTAATTCGCATACGCTTGAAACACTGCCTGCACCTTGGGTAATAAGAACATCGAAACTATTTTCTTTTGATTCAATAAGTTTAATTACATCATTATGTTTTTTGATATACGAAACATCTTTATGTCCGTTTTGTTTAAGTGTTTCAACAATGGTTCTAGAATCAATGCCTTTGATAGGATTTTCACTTGCAGCATAAATATCCAGCATTATCAATGAATCAACTTTTTTAAGAACTTTAATGAAATCATCGAACAATTGTGCTGTTCTAGAAAATCGATGAGGTTGAAATATCATACAAATCTTTTTTCTAGGAAATTCCTCTTTGCATGCTTTTATATTAGAGAGAATTTCTAATGGATGATGCCCATAATCATCTATTAAAATTTTATTATTCGAATTAATTTTAATATCTGCCTTCTCATACCTTCTGCCAACTCCTGTAAATTCTTTAATGCCTTTTTTTATTGCATTTATAGACAGACCTTCTTCTATACATACAGCTATGGAAGCTGTAGCGTTATAAATATTATGAAAACCAGGTTGTCTAATGCAAAAGGCATATTTTTTACTTCTTTGATTATCCATAATCTCAAAGGTCTGAATTCCGTTTTTATAACCAGAATTTAAAATTTGAAAATCTACATTTTTTGATTTTCCAAAAGTAATCTGTTTTCTTGAAATTCTTTTTGTAATTTTTTTTATATTTTTATCATCTCCATTAACTATCAGATATCCATAAAAAGGCACATTTTCTGAAAATTGAATAAATGAATCTAAAAGGTTTTCAAAATTATTGTCATAGTGAATCAAATGATCATCATCTATATTGGTTAATATCGCTACATCTGGGTTTAAATGAGTAAAAGATCCATCACTTTCATCTGCTTCTGCGATTAAATAATTACCCATACCTAAATCAGAGTTTTCATCTGTGCTTAAAACTTTTCCTCCAACTACATATGTTGGACTTAGTTCAGCAGTATTAAAAATTTTTGCAATCATGCTTGTAGTGGTTGTTTTACCGTGACTTCCAGCGATGGCTATGCTCTCATAACCCCTCATAATGCTGCCAAGCATTTCAGCACGAGGAATTATTGTTATACCATTCTTTACGCCTTCAAGAATTTCTGGATTTTTATTATCAATAGCAGTAGAGACTACTATTAAGTTCGCTTTTTTGATGTTTGTTTTGTCATGACCTATAAAGACTTTTGCGCCCTCTTTCTTAATTTTTTTTAGCTCATATGTATCATTTATATCAGACCCAGATACTTTGTAGCCTTTTTTGAGAAGCAATCTTGCTATACCTATCATTCCGGCACCACCTATACCTACAAAATGTATATGTTTTATTTTTTTAAAAAAATTCATTTCATTTACTCAAGATATTCAATAACTTTGCCTGCGATAATAGAAGCTGACTCAAGATGGTTTTCATTTCTATTTTTTTTCCATGTATTGTATGTTCTTTGATTAATAATTGTTGATATCTTTTTTTTAAGGGCATCTAAACCATCTTTTTCTTCATGTATAAGCCCCATATTTAAGTCCTCAACATGTACTGCATTGTAAAATTGATGATTATCAATAGCAGATGGTAACGGTATCATAAGTAAGCCTTTGGATAATGAAGTAACCTCAGAAACAGATAAAGCTCCAGCTCTAGAAATAACAAAATCAGACCAACTGATTAATGATTCAGGGTTTTCATAAAAGTCTTTGACTTCAGCTTCAATATTAAATTTTTTATACAAGTCCTTTAAATCTTTATCCTTTCCTTTACCACATTGATGCTTAACCAATATTTTTTTACTTAAACCTTCGAATGCGGTTGGGATATTAGTATTTATATACTCTGAACCCTGGCTGCCACCAGTTATGTATATCTTTGTAATCTCAGAGTAATCTTCCTTTGGAATGTCTTTACGAAATTCTTCTCTAATGGGATTGCCGGTAATGTATGTATTTTTGAAAGTTTCTTTTAATTTAAAACCGCTAAAAATAATCTTTGAAAACTTTCCAAGCAGCTTATTAGCTGAGCCCAAGACAGCATTTTGTTCATGGATAAATATTGGTTTTCTAGATATATAAAATGCAATACCAACTGGAACTGTAATAAAGCCGCCAAACCCAATCATAGCATCGACTTTTTCATTTCTAATAATTTTTAAAATTTTAAAAATGCTTATTGGTATAAGTAGCAAAGATTTAATTTTTCCTAAAAAATTTTTACCTCGGAATCCCTCCATTGATATGAAGTGGTAACGAAAACTTGTTTTTTTTAATGCATTGATCTCAATTGGAGCGCCTGAACCAATAAAAACAATATCATGACCATTATGTTTTAATTCATTGCCAACAGCTATTGCAGGAAAAATATGTCCGCCTGTTTTTGCTGCAGATACCAGAATTTTCATACGATTATATTAATTTGTTTTCATTATTTATTCTTATAACTATTGCTATAAGGGACATCATAATAATAATACTAGTTCCACCGTAACTAATAAATGGAAGCGTAAGTCCTTTTGTTGGAAGCAAACCAATATTCACTGCCATATTAAACAGAGCTTGAACTGCTATTAAAACCATAATTCCAAAAGAAACATACCCTTGAAATAGCCTGTCCTTACTAAAAGAATCAAGAGCTACTCTAAGAATACCAATAAACAAAACAACAAAGAGTCCAATCAACAGCAATCCACCAACTATTCCAAGCTCTTCAACAAGAATTGCAAAAATAAAATCTGTGTGAGCTTCTGGTAAAAAAAAGTTCTTTTGAAAACTATTACCGATGCCTAAGCCAAACCACCCTCCTTGACCAATGCTTATTAACGAATTTGAAAGTTGCCATCCAGCATTTCTTACAACATCCTCTGCAAAAGGGTCAGTGAAAGCAAGAACTCTAGCCAGTCTCATAGGTGAGCTTGAAATCGCTAAATATCCCAATAATGTTATTAAAATTGATAATAAGCTGAACTGAAAAAAAGATATTCCTGCATAAAATAATATTGCAACAACAAGTAAGCATATTATTGCTGTAGATCCAAGATCAGGTTGACCCATTATTAATAATGAAATAATAAATAGAAGGAACAAAGGTTTAAGAAAACTCCTAAGAGTATTAATTTCAGACATTCTTCTAACTGAATAACCAGATATGTATAAAATTAAGCTAAATTTACAAACTTCTGATGGCTGAATGTTTATTGGTCCTAATCTTATCCATCTAATGCTCCCATTAACTGAAGTGCCTATATCTGGAATAAATAAAGCAACTAACAAAAGAATACTTATAAGCATAAATACCCAATCAGATTTAAATAAAAAATCAGAGGGAAGGAGTAAAAAAATACTCATAGCAAGCAACCCAACTGAAATAAATATGAGCTGTCTGCTAGCAAAATAAAATGGGTCTCCTGTCATCTCATCAGCAACATAAATACTAGATGAGGCAACCATAATAAACCCAAGGCTCATTAAGCTTATAAATGAAAATAAAATTAAAAAATTGTTTGTTCTATTCATCTTGGTTTAAACAAGAATTGAAGTGCTCTCCCCTAATTTCAAAATTCTTATAATCCTTACCACTTGGATATCCAGGTGAAAATAAAATATTCTTTTTATTTGATTCTTTTAGATATGAAATAATATCTTCAAGTGTATTAAATAATCGTTTGTTATTGTTATCTAAACATGCATCAATTTCTTTTTTGTGCTCACCATAAACTAAAATTTCTTCAGGTCCATTAATCATAAGAGATTTATGATTTTCCTTTGCAGGATCACCACAAACAATTAACACAAAATTTTTCAAACCAAAACATGTTATAGCATTTTCAAGAGCAAAAAAGAGCGAGTTAGAGTTGGTTGATTTTGAGTCATTAATGATTGATGGAGTAATTTTTTCAAACCTATAAGGAAGGTTTTTTAGATCTAATTTTTTTGACTCTTTACCTGTTATCCACTTGAAGAGTTCGTATGGATCATTTTCATTGGAGAAATTTTTTGAAGATTTTATTTTTTCTTTAGCACTTTTGTATGCTTTAAAAGACCCATGATAATCTAAATGATCTGGTGCTATATTTAAAAGGATCCCATAATCTAAATCATTAAAATTCATTTTATCTAATTGAAAACTGGATAACTCTATAATTGAGTATGTTTTATTATTATTAATCACGTCTAGCATTGGATTACCGATATTACCAACAAGATTAACTGTATCTATTTCTTTGATGAGTTGTTCTAAGTGGAAACAGGTTGTGCTTTTTCTGTTTGTTCCCGTGATACCTATTTTTATTGAGTTATCTTCTTTAAAAAAAATATCAAGATCTGTAATAACCTCAGCGTATTGTTTAAGTGATTCATATAAATCTTTTGGAATTCCAGGGCTGCAAAATATAGTTTGATAATCAGAGAGGTTATTCTTTTTATTATGCTGATCTATATTTTCATCAAAAATATCAAAAGGAATATTTCTATTAGTTAAGTATCTTTCGAAAGATTTTCCGGTAACCCCATAGCCATATATCAAAGATTTCATTCCTTAAATTTATCGAAGTTTTAATGTAGCTAGTGCTATTAAAATTAGAACTAATGTAACTATCCAAAACCTAACAATAATTTTTGGTTCTGGCCAGCCTTTTAATTCATAATGATGGTGGATTGGTGCCATTAAAAATACTCTTTTGCCTCGAGTCTTATAGGAAATAACCTGAATTGCAACACTTAAGGTTTCTATTACAAATACACCCGCCATGATTGCAAAAACTAGCTCATGTCTTAAAATCACCGCCAGTATTCCTAATATTGCTCCTAAAGTTAGCGACCCAATATCTCCCATAAAAATTTGAGCAGGATAGGTGTTATACCAAAGAAAACCAATACCAGAACCAATAAGTGCTCCACAAAAAACTATTAACTCTCCTGATAATTTCAGGTGAGGTAAATACAAATAATCAGCAATAATTTGGTTACCCATACTATAAGCGATAAGTCCAAGAGCTCCTGCAATAAGAACAGATGGCAATATAGCAAGACCATCTAGACCATCAGTCAAATTCACTGCATTAGATGATCCGATTAAAACAAACATACCAGTTGATATGAATACAAAGGCGCTCATGGGGATTATTAGATCTTTAAAGAAAGGAACAATAAATGAAGTTTCAGCAATCAATTCAGCAGAATGATATAAGTAATACATAGCTATAAATGAAGCAATAATTTGTAAAAATATTTTCTGCTTAGAATTAAGTCCGTCTGAACTTTTATTTTTTATTTTTAAATAGTCATCAAAGAATCCAATTAAAGCAAAGGCAATAGTTGTGAAAAGAACAACCCAAATATATCTGTTACCTAAGTCGGCCCATAGTAACGTCGAAATCACTAACGACGATAATATTAAAAGTCCACCCATTGTCGGTGTTCCTGATTTTTTATAATGAGATTCTGGCCCATCAACTCTGACATGTTGCTCGAACTGCATAGACTTGAGGGACTTTATTATTATTGGGCCTAATAAAATAGATATTAATAATCCAGTTACTGTGCCGCCCAAGGTTCTTACAGTTAAATAACGTAAAACATCAAAACCTGGATCTATGTCTACAAGAATGGTGCCTAAATATTCAAACATTTATAAATCTCTCCATTTTCATTCCCCTAGAGCCTTTAATTAAAACTACATCTCCACTTTTAATGTTTTCTTTAATAAATTTTTTAAGATCATTTTCATTATTAAAAAATAATCCATTTTTGCCATATCCAGATACAGCATATTTTGTTAATTCTCCAAAACCAAGAAAAACATCTACTTTTTTTCTTTTTGCATACTGTCCAACATCAACATGCATCTTTTTTCTATATCTTCCTAATTCAAGCATGTCACCCATAATGAACACTTTTCGCTTGATTGAATTTGATAAAAAATCAACAGCTTTTTTTACAGATTCTGGATTCGCATTGTAAGTATCATCAATTAGTAAAGATCCTCTTATCCATTTCTTTTGCTTTTGTCTTACTTGAGCGCTCTTTTCTAATCTTTGATTAAATAATTTTGGTGAATTTTCAATTAAATATGACACGACAAATGCTGCAAGAATATTTTTAATGTTATGAACTCCAGACAATGAAGTTTTGATTTTATGATCTATATTGTATTTATCTGAAATAATATTAAATTCTTGTTTTTTGATTGAGGATTTTATATTTATTGCATAAAAATCTGCATTTTTATCAGTGCCAAATGTGATCAATTCTTTTCCTCTAATTATTTTTTTCCAAAATTTTAGATGTTCCTTGTTTTCATTTGGAACTACTAAGTAACCACCATTTTTTATGTTTGAGACTAACTCAGATTTAACTTTTAAGACTCCTTTTATATTTTTAAGTTTTTCTAAATGAGAATTACCAATATTTGTAATTACTCCAATATTTGGTTTTAGAATTGAACTTAAATATTTTATGTCTCCAGGTTTGGCTGCACCCATCTCAATCACTAAATTGTTTGAGTTTTGTTTTGCATTAAAAACACTTAAGGGCATTCCAATTTCATTATTATAATTTTTTAAAGTTGACGAGCTTTTTGATAAAACATTTGCAATAATTTTAGTTGTAGTAGTTTTTCCGTTGCTTCCTGTTATGCCTACAACATTTCCATCAAAAGATTTAAGAATATTTCTTGTAATCTTTTTAAGAGCAGAAATGGAATTATTGACATAGATTATGTTTTTATTCTTAGAAGTTTTATATTTCTTACTGTCAGTTATTACAAGGCATGCTCCTTTATTGATTGCTTCATAAACATAATCATTACCATTAAAATTTTCTCCATTTATACCAATAAATAGTGAGTCTTTTTTGATAGTTCTAGAATCAATAGAAATATCTTTTATCTGAATATTCTTTTTGATGGGAATATCTAAATATTTAGATAAGTCATTTGAGTTAGTTATAAATTTCATTGACTACCTCATGATCACTAAAAAATAGTATCTGACCATCTTTTTCTTGTGTCTCTTCATGCCCCTTACCTAAAATAACCAAACAGTCATCTTTTTTAATTAAATTTGTTCCATAAATAATAGCTTCTTTTCTATCTTCAATTACATCAATTTTGCTTTCACTATTATTGTTTGCAATGGCATCAGATAAAATTTCACTAAACTCTTCATTTCTAGAGTTGTCAGATGTAAATATTACCTTATCAGCATATTTCAAAGCAGCATTAAGCATTAATGGTCTCTTTGATCTATCTCTATTACCTCCACAACCAAAAACGACAACCAAATTATCAAAAAAATCTTGTAATGACGATAGAAATAAAAGAAACCCTTCAGGATTATGCGCGTAATCAATAATTATATTTGCAGGAATATCTTTTATAAAATCGCTCCTGCCTTTAGGAAGTTTTAGAAAGTCCAATTGATTGATCTTATTTTTATCAAAGTTTGATAAACCAGCAGAACAAATGGCAAAAATTAAGTTAGCTATATTGAACTTTGGAAAAATAGATGTCTCAAATTGATATATTGAATCACCTTTTTCATTCTTCTGGATTATTTTGAATAATGATTTTTTGAAAGAACATTCAAGAATTTCGTAATATAGATCATTAGAGGAGTTATTAGAAATTTTTGTTAGCGAGCTATCTTCAATGAATATATTAGGGTTTTCATTTAAAATTTTTTGGTTGATAAATTTACTTTCAGATTCAGTACTAAAAATTTTTAATTTACTTTGTGCATAGTTTTCAAAGTTTTTATGATAATCAAGATGATCAGATCCAATATTTAATATAGATGAAGATTTGAAATACTTGATATTCTCTAATCTATTTTGATCCAATGCATGTGAGGATATTTCAATACAAACTGCGATATTATTTTTGATTTTATAAAAATTAAATATTTCAAATAATTCAAAAATATCAGGCGTTGTTTTTTTTGATATAGATTGATCTAATGGATTGGTATTATATTGAGTTCCGATAGTACCTATATATATCGAGCTAATACCTTTTTTTGTGAGTAGTTGGTGACATAAGTATGCTGACGTTGTTTTGCCATTTGTTCCTGTAAATGCATAGTAATTATGGCTATTGAAATTATTAATTTTATAGAAAGCTTCTAGAACTCTAAAAATCTTTTCACCGCCACTAGATTGAAGATCTTTTACATAAATAATATTTTCATTTGATGAACAAAAATTTTTATCGTTATGAATAGCTAATTTTGCTCCTTTTTCAAAAGCTTCCTCTATATATTTGCTTCCATGATTTTGTGTTCCTTCTAAAGCAAAAAAAATAGAGCCCTCTTTTACTTTGACAGTTGTGTTTGTAATACTCGAAATTTCTATTTCATTAGAAAATTGGATACCAAGTATTTGTGCTAATTTATTCATCCTCTAAATAACCTAAATAATTTAAAGAACTTTCAGCAATTTCTGCGAATAGAGGTGCGGCAATCATGCCGCCTGAATATGCGTTTAGTCCAGGATCCTCAATTGATACAAATATTGTTAATGATTTCTCTGATAGAGGAGCAATACCAACAAAAGAAGCGCGATACAAATCTTCAGCGTAACCTGATCCTGATCTAATCCTATGCACAGTTCCAGTTTTTCCACCCTGCGTAAATCCATCTATATTTGCTTTCTTACCAGTACCAAACTCTACAACTTTTTGTAAAGCATCTAATGTGTGATCGGCTGATTCTTTTGAGATAACTCTCTTATGTGTTACCTCATCATTTATAAGTAATTTGAAATCTTTCCGAATTCCCTTATTTGCAAAAGTTGAATAAGCAGATGTAATTTGATACGGACTTACTGTGAAGCCGTACCCATAGCCCATACTGGCGAGCTCTCTATCTGAAACTTCTTCTTTACTATTAATTAAACCAAAGGCTGCTGATGGGAAGTTAATTGATATTGGTTTACTAAAACCAAAATTATAGTAATTAGTCTTCAAAGCATCGTATCCTAATCCTAATGCAATTTTGGATGCTCCAACTTGACTTGAATGTGCAATAATTTCTTTAGGAGTTAACTGAACATAATTTTTTGTGTCAGAAATAATCTTCTCACCTAATTGCAAACGTCTTGGTAACTCCATTAATTCATCAGGATTGATAACACCCTCATCTACAGCCTTCGAAAAAACTATAGGCTTTATAACAGAACCTAGCTCATATGCATCAACAAGAGCCCTATTCTTTTGAATTGATCTATTTGGGTTGTTGGGATTATAAGAAGGATAGCTCGCTATTGCTAATATTTCTCCGCTTAAATTATCAAATACTAAAACTGTTCCTGCTTTAGCTTTATTTTTTACTATAGCCTCAACTAAATATTTATAAGAATAAAACTGAATAGTTGAATCAATAGTTAAGACTATATCTTGACCTTTAATTGATTTTTCAATCTCAATAGGTTTTGAAATAATTTCTTGTTTTGCATTTTTATAAAACTTTTGCTTTCCACTCTTTCCTGAAAGTATAGAATCATAACTTTTTTCTAGTCCCTCTTGTGCCCTATCCTTTCCATAAAAACCAACAAGTGGCGCAATCTGTTCACCTAGAGGGTAATGTCTGCTGTGACGTATTTCTATCTCTAATTCATTAAAATTAAGATCTTCAATAATTGACTGCTCTTCAGCAGTTAAACCTTTTTTGAGAAGAGTTTTCCTCTTAAAAGGCTCAGTAATAGAAATGTCTTCATCTATCTCAATAAGGTCCTTAATCTTAAAAAATTTATCAATATTTAAACCCCTTAAAGCATATAAATCATAATTAATAATAGAAACTGCTAACGGAAACTTATTTCTGTCATATATCGCTCCTCTCACAGGATTAATTTCTTTATATTTTATATATCTTTTTTTTCCTTCATTTTGCAGAAAAAGGCTGTCTTCGACTTGAACTAATATAACCTTATAAACAACAGCAAAGATTGCTCCAACAAGACAAAAGCATGTAACGAATAATCTCCAATTTATAAAATTAATTTTTTTCATTAGCGGTGCTTTTAATTATGGTCTTAGGCTTCCGTTTAACCATGCCAAGATCTTCCTTAGCAATGCGCTCAATATAAGCAGG
>CACDVW010000015.1 GCA_902556355.1 uncultured SAR86 cluster bacterium | reverse complement strand
TCATGGAACTACGTCAAAAAGAGGTGGCAAAGTACTTAAGAAAAATCAAACTTATAAGATTGAGATTCAATATAAATTTGAAGGTAATTTTCCTGCTATTTATATAGGATGTCAGCCACCAGATAAAATTGATTTGATGGACGAAGCACTCAACATCGCAAAAGAAGTTGAGCAAGTAGTATTAATGGTTGGCACCAATTCAGACTGGGAAACTGAGGGCAATGACAGAATAGATTTCAATCTGCCTGGTAAGCAAAATGAACTTATTGAAAAAGTATTAGAAATAAACCCTAATACAATAGTTGTTTTAAATACTGGCTCACCAATAAATATGCCATGGATTAACAAAGCGAAAGCTGTAATTCAATCATGGTATGCCGGTCAAGAATATGGCAATGCTCTTGTTGATGTTTTAACTGGGGCCACAAACCCATCCGGAAAGTTACCGACAACATTTCCAGTAAACCTCTCAGACACTCCTGCGTTTGAATCCTATCCCGGTAAAAATTTACAAATGGATTATGATGAAAAATTATTGGTGGGCTATAAATGGTATGACAAGAAGTTAATTGAGCCTCTTTTCCCATTTGGCCACGGTTTGTCTTATACAGAATTTGAATACTCCGAATTAAAAATTAAAAAAGATATGAATGATAGTTTTATTTGTTCATATACGATCAAAAATACTGGAGATATTTCCGGTTCTGAGATTTCACAATGTTATGTGCAGCCAAATGAAAGTGATAACAATGAACCAATTAAAACACTTCAAGGTTTCGATAAAACATTTTTGAATCCAGGTGAGTCCAAAGAAATTGAGATTGAATTAAGTAAAAGAAATTTCTCCTCATGGGACTTATCAAAGAAGGGCTGGGATATTAAATATAAAGAATATGATATTTTGATAGGATCTTCGTCAAGGGATATTAAACTGATTGAAAGAATTAATTTATAGTTAATTGTTCAATTTCTGCATCTGTTAAATTAAGGCTTGTAGCAAAAATAGAGCTATTTAATTCGTTAATAGTTCTTGGTCCAATAAGTGGGAATATTATCTCTGAAGATTGTATTACATACGCAAGAGCGATCTCTATTGGTTCAACATTCCTTTCTGCTGCTATGTTAAAACAAATCTCCCTTTTTTTTAGATTACTTTCACTATGCCAAACTCTTTTTTCTTCATCCATGGATGGATTTGAAAAATGATCACTTGTAGCTATTTCTTTTTTCTTAATAAAAAAGCCTCTTGCAGTGCTAGACCATGGAAACAATATGATGTTGTTTTGATCAATATAATCTAAAAAATTATTATCAATAGCCACACAACCAGGCCATACAGGATCAACCATTTCTGCAAGACTAAAGTTATTACTTAATATAGTGAAAGGTTCCTTATTTTCTTTAAGAGCAAAATCTCTGGCTTGCTTAAACCTTTCTAGTTTCCAATTAGAGGCACCAATTTTATGAATAAGACCTTCGGCTTTTATTTCATCAAGAGCATCAATAAATTCAGATACTGGTATGTCGTTGTTGTCCCTGTGAAGACAATAAATATCAATTTTATCAAGATTTAATCTTTCTAATGATTCGATGATTTGCGGTTTAATACATTCCGGTCTGCAATCAGGTGTATGCGCCCCCTTGCCCAAAACTAAAACCTCTTCTTGAACGCCCCTAGAATTAATCCAATTTCCTAAATATTTATCACCCATGCCATTGTTATAGATATATGCTGTATCAAAAACTCTTCCCCCTGCTCCGTAAAAATAATCAAACATAGCAAAAGCATGAATGTCTGAAGTTTGATTGTCGCAACCAAGAACTAACCTAGAAAAATCTTTATCAAATCCATTGATCTTGATTCCCTCAAGTTTTTTATTTTGGGTAGAAAAAAACTTTGATTTAATAAGTTGAGAAGTCTCTTTTGATTCGTGAGGGCATTTAATACCAAGCTCTTTTCTCCATTTATCAAGCCACAACATTATGCTTTGAGAATCAGCATGAGATATTAAATCAGATTCCAATTTATTGTTAAGAATACATTGAGAAGCGTGATCGATTTCTCTTGTAAAGAGCCCAACCTCATCTTTGTAAGAAATTTCATCAATAAGTTTATTTTTGGAATAAACCTTTATTGAAGAATGTCCGTCTTGAAATTGACCACAGTGCCATGGTTGGCTAACACTTAACTTATAGTCGCCACTAATAATTTCTAAGTTATTTTCATATACCTCATTAATGGCGCATGAGATATTAGCCTCAATATTTTCTGAAAACAAAATACGAGCTTTTGAATTGCTATCAACACCAGTCTCATCCAAGTTACCACTAGCTTCAATGCTTATTGGGTCCGCATACGGTTTTTTTAATATATGTCCTGCTAATAATTTACTCATTGATAAGGGATAACAGCCTACATCCATAATAGCTCCGCCACCTAACATAGGGTTTCTTAGTCTATGGTCTTTAGGTATTTCTGCATGGAATCCAAATGAAGAATTAATTTCTACTTTTTCATTAGTGTCACACAGGCTCTCAATATTTTTAAGAATATTAAAAGTTTGTGGGTGTGTTCTATACATATAAGCTTCCATTAAGAAAACTCCACAATCTTTAGTCAGTCCAAATAGGACCATACTTTCAATATGGTTCATTGCAATTGGCTTTTCACATAGGACGTGTTTGTTGTTCTTTATAGCTTGTAATGCATATTCAAAATGTGAACTGTGAGGTGTTGCAATATAAATTGCATCTATTGCGTTTGATGCAACTAGCTCATCAATTTCATTTATAGCGGCAACATCGAATTTTTGTGAGAATGTTTGAAGTGTCTCTTTATTTCTTCCAAAAACAGAAATTAACTCTGAATGATTGCAATGCTTTATTGAATGCGCGAAAGCGTTCGCTATTGAACCAGTTCCAATAATACCCCATCTGACCTTAGACATTTTCTGGCTTTCTTAAATTAATCTCATCAATCAATTTTTTATGGAACTCTCTATCAATTGGGTAAAAATATACCAAAACAAAACTTATAAAAACTCCAATAAGAGGAATAAGTGACATTAAATCTTTTAAGGATTCTAAAGTTTGCTCAGTCTGCACTTCATTAGGTTCAAAACCGATGTTCGTTAGTATCATTCCTAAAATTACTGCGGCAAATGCTATTGCTCCTTTCTGAGCAAAAGTCATAAAACCATACAATGACGATTCGGTCCTGATACCAGTCTTCCATTCACCATATTCAATAGTGTCTGGTAGCATTGACCAAAACAAAACACCAGTAGCACCATTTGCAAAACCAATAAAAACCAAAATAAATAGGAGCTCATTAAGCTCTGATATTGGATAAAGATAAAAAATGCAAAACCCTATAAATAATAAAGTCATAGAAAGCATCCATGTATTTTTCTTTCCAAGCTTTATTGCTAAAAAAGCCCATATAGGTATTGCAGCAAGATTGGCTCCACTTAGATAAGCTAAGATTTTGCCTTGATATTCATGAAGGTTCAGGGCATATTTTGTAAAATAAATAAGATTATTGTTAAACATTAAATATGTTGATATCAGAATTAAAATAGCTGAAAAGACTATCCAAAAAGGATAATTATTTGTTACAGATTTAAAGACATTTTTAAAACTTGGCAGTTCTTCTTTAGTAAATTCAAAAGATCTTTCTTTAACAAAAAATACAGTTACTGAAAGAATAGCTACAGCAGTAAAACCTGCAATGAGGCCAAGATATACAAAACCTAAAGCTTCTTCACCACCGCCAAAAAATAGAACAATTGGAAATGCAAGACCAGAAATTGAAAATGTGCCAGCAGCTGCAGCTAGCATCCTGGCGGTAGTCAATTTTGTTCTCTCATCACTGTCATCAGTAATTCTTGCGGTTAATGAAGAATAAGGAACGCTTACAACTGTAAAACAAGTTCTATGAATTAAATTTACAAGCAATAAGAAAATAAATAAGAAAGTTCCTTCAAATGGAGGAACCCATAAAAGAAGTACAAAAGACAGAGCTAATGGAACTGAACCATAAAATATATAAGGTCTATAACTTCCCATTTTTGTTCTAGTTCTCTCAGCCATATAACCCATAAAGGGATCGGTGACTGCATCCCATGCTATGCCTAAGGCATATATCCAGCCAGCCATTAATGGCGAAATTCCAACAACGTCTGTATAGAAATAAAGGAGATAGAGGCTGAAGCCACTCCAATATAAACAAATAGCATAATCACCTATTCCATAGGCGGCCCTAGCTTTATTTGCACGAAAAAATTCTTTAATAGCGGGATTAAGGTTCATATTAAAATTTTTTAATAGCTTGATGTTCTAATGTATATGAAAAAGCTATGTATTGCATGTCTGAAATATGTAAGACTAGTCTTATGGACTATCAAGAAGGATATTCAGAGAATAATGGTATTAAAATATTTTATAGAGATTATGGACCAAAGGATGCCACACCGGTTCTTTTAGTCCATGGGCTTGGAGCACAATTGGTTCATTGGCCTGAGCATCTAATAGATTTTCTGATAGAAAATAACTATAGACCAATCACTTTTGACAATAGAGATTCCGGGTTATCAACAAGATTTAAAAAGAAACCATCAATTGTTTTAGGTTACCTAAGATATTTTTTTAGATTACCAATAAAGTCTGAATACACTCTAAATGATATGGCAAGAGACGGTATAAATATTTTAGATCATTTGAACATCAATCAAGCACATATAATAGGCACTTCCATGGGGGGTATGATTAGCCAAATTATTTGTGCTAAATATCCTCAACGTGTAAAAACTTTTACTCTCATAGCCTCAACAGCATCTGTACCAGGACCTTTGAATGGAGCTACAAAAGAAGTACGAGATATGATGGTTAGTCGATCGCAGACTACAGACCCAACTATGGATGAGGTATATCAAAGAGAGCTTAAATGGGTTGGGCTAATTGGAATGGAGGGCAAAGAGTTAGATACTCCTAAATTTAGAGAAGATACTATAAATAACTTTAATAGAATTAAGGATGTTAAAGATGGGTTTGGTTATGCTAGGCAACTTACAGCAATACTGTCTTCAAAAAATAGAATTAAAAAAGTTAAATCAATTAAAGCAAAAACACTTCTTATTCACGGAGAGCAAGATCCAGTCCTGAATGTTAAAAACTCTTATTTAATGAATGAGCTCATTCCAAATAGTGACCTAATTGTCATTCCCAACATGCGCCATTTAATTGAAGAAGAAATCCTTGATCAATTTAAAGACAAGCTAAAAATTCACCTTAAGACTTAATTAAATTAAGTACGTATTTTCCTATGGAAAGACAGCTTGTTACACCTGGACTTTCAACTCCTTGAATATTTATAAGCCCATCAACCCCATGATCATTGAAGTCCTTTATGGAAAAATCCTTCATGGTTTCATTAAAATTTTGTAACTTAGGTCTTATACCAACATAATCGGGATGAAGTTTTGAAGAGTCTAACTGTGGCCAATATTCTTTAATAGATTTAATAAATTTATCTTTCAAATTTTCATCAAAGCTGAAATCAATTTCATCAACCCAGGTTATATCAGGTCCAAATCTTATCTGACCAGATAGATCAAAACCTACATGCAAGCCTGAAGAAAATTCATTTGCAAGTGGGTATACCAAAGTGGTAAATGGATGGTTTCCATTGTATTTAAAATAATGACCTTTTGCATATTTTATTAAAGAGAAGTCTTTATCATTTAAGGCATCAATTTTTTTTGATATTACATCTGAATATAAGCCGGAAGCATTAATAAGATAATGGCTATCTATCTTATAACTAGTCCCATCGTCACATGAAATCCTGAAACCTTGTTCAATCTTTTCTGCGGAAATAAAGGTTGTATTGAATGAAATTAAACCGCCGTTATGCTGAATATCACCCTCCAATGCGCTAACAAGTTCAGGCACATCAATTATTCCTGTGTTTGGAGAAAAAATTGCTTCTTCTATATTTAACTCTGGATAGATCTCTTTCATTTTTCTATGAGAAAGAAGATTAACTTCAACCAAATTTTTGATTCCTTGGCGATAAATTTTATGCAATTTTTCTATGTCATTTTTATTCGATGCAATTATATATTTGCCGATCCTTTTATAGTTAATTCTCTTATGGTCAGCATACTCATAAAGTAGCTCATTACCTGAAACGCAAAATTTAGTTTTAAATGAATTTTCTGGGTAATAAATTCCAGCATGAATAACTCCTGAGTTTCGTGAGGAGATGCCCTCGCCTGCTCTTGATTTTTGTTCTAAAACAACAACAGAATATCCTTGTTCGCTGCAAAACTTTGCAATTGATAAACCAACTACGCCAGCGCCTATTATGGTTACATCAAAAAACATATCTAGATCATTAAATCAAAGGAATCAAAGGTATGTTGCAGGAAGATATAAGAAATAGACTAAATAATAGTATTAATAACTTCATAATTTGATTCTGCCACAATACGAGCATAGATATAAATATATTTTTTGTTCTATAAATAAAAAGAGCCCTTAAAGGGCTCTTGATGTTTAAGAGCTACAAACTATTCGGCAAAGTCTAATCCTTTAGCGGCTTCAACTTCTCGCTTGTTGGGGTTCACAGACTCTCTAAATGGAACATCTACAATTTCAGCATCAACTGAGACCCCAGGGGTTTCTGAATACTCATCAGGAAGCTTTACTTTGTATTTAGTTCCTACTTCCGAAGCCTCCCATGGCACCCATGCAAGAGCAATATTAGTCTCTAATTCAGGCGACCACCAAGGAGATGTTACATAACCTACTTCTTTATCCTCAGTATCTGTAACCAACCAAAAATCAGGAGCATAGTTTGTAATCTCTTTTCCTCCAAGAGTAATACCAACCATCTTCATTTTGAATGGAGCATTTCCTTCATCCATTACCGCTCTTTGTCTTTCAAGCTCCTCTTTACCTATATAATCAGATTTTTTATTTCGAGGCACTTGATAGCTCAAGTTAACTTGAAATGGGGAGGTCTCATGATCAAGATCTTGTCCCCAAGACAAAATACCTGCAGCAATTCTTCGGTGATGAGCAGGAGCAATAACCATTAAACCAAATTCTTCACCTGCTTCAAGTACTGCATTCCACATTTTTTCAGCATTTGCATGCGCATCACGAACATAAATCTCATAACCTTTTTCACCAGTGAAGCCAGTTTGGCTTATGACACAGTCAGCTCCACCAACCTTACATTCCATAAGTCCATAGTAAGGAATTTTTCTAAGCTCTTCCCCTGCAAGTTTTGCCATCAGATCTTCAGATAATGGGCCTTGAATTTGAACAGGACATACATCTATTTCATCAATCTCAACATCATATTTTTTAGTAACATTTACACCTTGTAACCAGAGCAAGAGATCGCTATCTGATATTGAGAACCAAAATTCATCCTCTGATAGTCTTAACAAAACTGGGTCATTAAGAACACCACCTTTTTCATTACATAGGATGGCATATTTACCATGCATTGGTTCAATCTTTGTGGCATCACGAGTTATCACATAATCAGTGAACGCCTCGGCATCAGGACCTTTAACTCTTATCTGTCTTTCAACAGCAACATTCCACATTGTTACTCTATTCACAAGGGCTTCATACTCAACCATAGCTCCGCCATCTTCTGGCTTTACATAACCTCTAGGGTGATAGATGCGATTGTAAACTGTGGCTCTCCAGCAACCAGCTTCATGAGATAGATGCCAGAAAGGTGACTTTCTTACTCGTGTAGAAATTAAAAGCTCTGTTTTAGTTGGTCCACTTTGTCTGAGATTTATTGGAACTACTCTATCGCTTTGATCAACACTTGGATGATTAGGATTTGTCATAATTACCCCCCTTGTAAATTATTAACATTTACCAAATTAAACGACATTTTTTTATCTTTGTAAATCAAAATATTTTGAAAATTTATGCATCAAAAAACAACAAAATTTTTAGTAAAAAAGGTCAAAATAAATTACTATTATTGGTTGTAAATAAACAATGGTCATACAAATTCTATGCACAAAAAATATTCTAATTTTGTAATTTTTTCACTGGCAATATTAATGTTCCAGAATAAATCTATTGCTGATACGGACATTAACATAGTGCTATTAACTCATAAAACACCTACATGTGGTTGTTGTAAAAAATGGGTTAATCACGCAAAAAATCATGGCTTTAAGGTGCATACGCAAGACCATCAAAACCTTGAAGATATTAAAAAAATGTATGCTATTAAACCAGAATATAGATCTTGTCATACAACCGTATCTAAAAATGGTTTTATTTTCGAAGGTCATATACCAGTAAAGTATATAACCCAATTTTTATCAGAAGATCATCCTAATGCCATAGGTTTATCTGTACCAGGAATGCCTTTAGGGTCACCTGGTATGGAGTTTGATGATAGGTTTACACCCTATGACGTGCTTATCTTATATAAAGACGGATCTAATAAAGTATTCGCAGAAGTGAGAAATTAATGAATTGCTTAAGAATTAAGCCTTTTATATATTTCTTCTTTTAGAAGCCACATTCTATCCTGGCCCCACACATAGAATGGGTTATCATCATTTGCATCTGTTATCTTAAAACTAGGCACACCCCAACAATTACCTGAGTACATGTCTTTTAAATTATCATCTAAAACTTTTTTCCAATCATTGCTTCCTAGTTTTTTAGAGATGATATTCCAATCAAGACCAAGCTTTTCAACTGTAGACTTTAGATAGTCATCCTCTCCAATATTAATGCCATCGTAAAATGAGGCTTGAAGTAATTCATTGATGTACTCAAAACCTTTTCCAGCCTCATCAATAATTGGGAATAAAGAATAAGCTTTCCTAGCTGGCTTTCCTAATGGAGAATAAATCTTACCAATAGGATTATTCTTTTTAAGTCCCTCTCTAGCAGCATCAGAAATAATGTATTTAGCTTTAAAATTTGGAATAGACATTTTTCGCATTAGCATTGGTAAAACCGGTTTGATTATTAGATTAACTGGGTATCTATCTTTAATTTCTTGTACGCCTGTTACGCTTACAAAAGTATATGGGCTATTTAAAGATGGGTAATAGTAAAGATTAAATTTGTATTCACTTTCAAGTGTGTCTGGTGCTTTAAAATTTGGAACACAAACAGACTCATTCATTGAATCTTTTCTTAAACCTAATTCATCTAATCTTTCTTCAAGATGATTAATTCGATCAACACCCCAATAAAGCTCTTCTCCATAATAAAAAGCTGATCCAAAATAGTAATCTTTATCGTCTCTTATGGCATTCCCTCGATCTAATTTTTTTAAAGCCTCATCAGAGCTTGCTTTATATTTTATTGAAAGTTCTTCTAATGTTTTTAGATCATGAGACCATAATGCTTTACAAACTTTTTTGGCAAGGGAGGTAAAATCAGATTCATCTACTGCAGTCAAAATAGAATTGGCCAAATTAACCAAATTTTTTTCTGGATAGGTCTGTGATGAAAATGCCACACCATAATAATCTGCAATACGATTTACATCTCTTAAACAATAATCACCATATAAAGTTGGCTCATGAACAGTTTCAGGATTTTCTTCACCAACAAGAACAGGCTTTAACAAAACATTAAATGTAGAAGCAATTTTTTCAACGTATTCAACTGTTAGAGCTGAGTAAGGATCATCAACTTTATGAAAATAAATAACTGTATGTGGCTCTTGTGATTCTTGCCTTTCAGCCTCAAATGCAACTCGTGCCTTTTTAATGAAATCATAACTTGCATAGGTATTCATAACTTTATTTCTAACCTTTGCAAAAATTGTTCGGCGAGACATAAAATTTATAAAAGCTTTTGAAATCATATTAATTAGTAAGTATTGCTTAAAAAGGATGCCACAACTAAATGTTTTAACAAAACATTTGTTTTATGGATATATTAGCAATCAATGTGCAGATTAAAATATTAGCTATTATCTAAATAATCTTTTATAGCAAGTTTATCTGCTTTCATATCAGCTCTAAAGGCATTAAAAAGCTTTTGTTTATGGTTGGGCATAAGGCCTTTAGCCATATTTTTTATTTGCTGATAAAACCAAGCCATAGCACCAAATGCATTAATAACTTTAATTATAGTAAATGGGCTAGATGGAGAGAGAATTGAAGGTCCTAAAGACAGAGTCTTTTCAAAACTTGGAAGAACCTCTAGCTCTCCCGCTATCATTTTTTTAACACAATATGGGTCTGCGCATAATGGACGCCCAATCCCAACTATCTGACAAACATTACTTTGCAGAGCATCTTCAATACCTTCTTTTGTTCTAAAACCTCCTGTAACCATAAGAGGTAAAGAAACTGCTTTTCTAATATCTTGAGCATATTCAAGAAAATAAGCCTCTCTTGCAATCGTGCTTTCTTTTCTTTGCTCGCTTCTTTTTGGATTAATGGTTAAATCATCAACGCCTATAAGTTTTGGTTGCTCATAGGTACCGCCAGAAATTTCTATAATATCTACACCGGCATTTTCTAACATCTGAGCTACTTGGATACTTTCATCAGCAGTGAATCCACCCTTTTGAAAATCTGCAGAATTTAATTTAATTGAAATAGGGAAATCCTCTCCAACTTCCTTTCTGCATTTATTAATTATTTCTAAATGTAGTCTAGCTCTATTTTCAATGCTGCCACCCCAGGCATCAGTTCTATTGTTGATATCAGGTGATAAAAACTCTGATAAAAGATAGCCATGAGCTGAATGGAATTGAACACCAGTAAAACCTGTTTCTCTGGCAATTTTTGCAGTAAAAACAAATCTATTTATTACATCGAGAATATCTTCTTCTGTCATGGGCGTTGGAGTGCCATAATTCTTACCAGGAATTTTTAATCCAATATTAGATGGAGCCAAGGGTGAAGAATTAATTTCACCTGGTGTTTGCCTTCCTGCATGTGAAATTTGCATCCATAACTGTGTATTATTTTTTGTTCCTGCTGCTGACCAAGCTTTAAGAGCATCATATTGATCTTTATAGTTATTCTGATCTATGACAACATTTGCAGGACCTTCAAGGTTTCGGCGATCAACCTGAACATTGCCAGTTAACAAAATACCCATGTCGCCATCGGCCCATCTATCGTATAGATTTGCATGTCCTTGATGAGCCAAATTATTACCTTTCGCAATTCGTTCAGTCATAGCTGCTTTGCAAACCCGATTTTTAACAACCTGGCCACATGGCAGAGTAAAAGATTCTTTAATTAAATTCGACATTGATTATCTCCCGAGAGATGGTAAGTATAACTTAAAAGAAATATTAGATGGTGGGCCCGGGAGGACTCGAACCTCCGACCAATGGATTATGAGTCCACTGCTCTAACCAACTGAGCTACAGGCCCCTTGTTAAATCAACATTTGCAAGCATTTCTCTAAAAAAAGGTGTGTAAAAAACTTAGCACACTCCGACACACTTGGTTTATAAAAATTGCTACTACAAAGAGAAGTGAATTTTACACTATTAAAGTGCGCATCTGAAAGAAAAAAGATTAGATAATAATATTAATTTATAGATATCGTATTTGGTAGCAATTAGTAAATATATAAAAAATTAAGTATGATTAAAAAACATAACAAAAATACAATATAGGGGATTTTATGAATAAAAGTAACTTAATAGCAATTAGTGTGGTTGTATGCATACTTGCTGCTTGTGGGTCTAGTGATGATGTTGATATTGTTGCTGCTGGCATGATGAGCGGAACTGATCCAGTATCTGAAAAAGATGCACAATGTATGGCAAAAAATATTAAAAAGATTGCTAGCGATGATCAATGGGATACATTGGTTAAAATTAATAAGGGTGAAATGGACGAACAAGATATGTCAATGGATCAAGCTATGGGTATGATGATGCCTACAATGGCTGCGGCGAAAGAATGCGAAGTTGAGCTTTTTTAAGCTTAATATTTAAGAATGAAGTTAATACTAAACAAGATTCTTGTTGCATTATTATTTTTAATATTTTCATTTCCATCCCTAGTTAATGCTGATTTGAATTATGAAGTAAGGGGTGTTGAAAGAGTTTCAGATATGTTTGGTGATGCAATATGTGTATCACTTTACATTGTAAATGATTCAAGGCAGCAGTATTCATTTAATCTCTTTTCTACTAGTGCAAAAGGTGACGGTCTCTCATCATCACCATCTATATTTACTAATAAAAAACCATCTTTTGATCCTAATCAAACATTAGATCCTAAATCAAAAGCTAGAGGGTGGTTATGCTTTGATGAGCCTGAATATGGTTGGGTGCCTGAAAAAATACAATTTTCAGAAGTTATGGGCTCTACATTTTTAACTGTAAGAGTGTCGCAAAAAAACTGATATCTTGAATTAGGACAATAATAAACATTGTATGGGTGGGAGTTTTGAGTTTTAGCAAGGAATTATGAGTCCACTGCTCTAAACAACTCAGCTACAGGCCCGTTCAATCGATGATAACGAATCAAGAACAAGCAATAATATAAGAATATATAATTTAGTGAAGCTTTTTATAATAATAGAATCTTTTAAATAAGTTATTATTAATTAATGATAGACCTTAGTGAAACAAAACCCTTTGCTAAAGGTGGCAATAGAATTTGCTATCAACACCCAAATCATAAAAATATATGCTTAAAAATAACTCATCCGGGTTTACCAAAAAAGCTAAAGAAAGAAGCTAGTTGGTATAAAAAACTTAGAAGTGAAAAAAGCTTCGACGATAATTTTAGAGAAAAAAATGCTTATCAACAAAAAGCCATTAATATTAATGATAAAAAAATATGGAATCATTTAGCTAAGTGGTATGGTTTTGAGGAAACATCACTTGGCATTGCGTCAGCTACCGAATTAATATTAAACGATGGAATAATAGCTGATACACTTGAATCTTACTTGTTTAAATATGGCAAAACTAAACAAATTACAGATGCCATAAATGATTTTGAACAATGGCTTAGAGAAACTCTTTTGCTTACAAAAAATATATTACCTCATAATTTAGTAGTTCAAACTAAAGACAACGCACTAGTTCTTAAAATAATTGACGGCCTAGGTTCTTCAAGTTTTTTGAAACTTCCCGAGCTAAATAATTTTTTTGCAAGAAAATATGTTGAGCGAAGAATAGACTTAATGCACTCTCGAATTGACTGGGACTTATCTGGCAGGCAAGGCAAATGGAAATAAAATATAAATATTTAACTAATTTATTCTTCTAATATTTTCAATATTTTCAAAAAATTTTAACCATTTAATTATCTGTTTTTTGTTCAGTTTATATTTAAAGACTTTATTAGCAACATACAGCACAAAATTATTAGAAAAAATTGGAAACTTATAATTATCTCTTTTAATTTTCCAAATTGAAGAAATCATCTTTGAATGAACATATGAATCTAATTTAAATTTAGATAATTCCTTTTCATAAGAATTTAAGAAATTTAAATATGTTATATAACGATCATGATGCTGTTGATCAGTATTATTTGAAAGATTTGTATCCGAGGTTTTTCTAAGATAATAGATTACAGAATTTAAATATACTAAAGATTTTGCATTGGCTGCTAAACGCAGTGGAAGTGACATATCTTGAATAAAAACCTTTTCATCTGCGCCCCCTGCAAGCATCCATAAATTTTTGGAGACTAAATAACCCATTCGGACAATCGGATTTTTTAATACAAACTCGAGTGGTCTATCATGAAAATCTTCAACTGACACATAAGTGACTGTCTCGGGGATTGTGAAAAGTCGTTTTGACATTCCAAAGACAAGCTCAGAATTATATTTTTTTGCATTATCTAATAAGTATCTGGTTGCATCTACTGGTAAAAAGTCATCACCGTCTATTGGAATTAAATATTTGCCTTTGGCGTGCTTTGCAGCAAGATTTAGAGATCTTGAAGGACCCAAATTTTTATCATTTTTAATGACTTTTATTCTAGGATCTTTTTTTTGAAGATTCTCAAGTATATGAATTGAATTATCATCTGAAAGATCATCTATACAAACTATTTCAATGTTCAAAGAATCTATTTTTTGTTGATTCTTTATTGAATATATTGTCTCTTGAATTTCGTTTTCTTTGTTGAAAATAGTTATTAAATAACTAATATCCATAATTTAAATATTAGTCATCAAGAAAACTTTTAAGGTGACTTGATCTGCTTGGATGACGAAGTTTTCTCAATGCTTTAGCTTCGATTTGTCTTATTCTCTCTCTTGTTACATCAAACTGTTTGCCAACTTCCTCAAGAGTATGATCGGTATTCATACCTATACCAAATCTCATTCTAAGTACTTTTGCTTCTCTTGCTGTAAGCGAAGCTAAAACGTCATCAGTTGCAAAGTGAAGACTATCTTCAGTAGCATTTTCTAATGGAGATTCTATTACAGTATCTTCAATAAAATCTCCTAAGCTTGAATCTTCATCATCTCCAATAGGCGTTTCAGTTGAAATAGGCTCCTTAGCAATTTTTAAAACTTTTCTTACCTTATCTTCAGGCATATCTAATTCTTTGCTTAACTCTTCAGGAGTTGGTTCCCTGCCCATATCCTGCATCATCTGACGAGATACTCTATTGAGCTTGTTAATAGTCTCAATCATATGGACTGGAATTCTGATTGTTCTAGCTTGGTCGGCAATAGATCTTGTTATAGCCTGTCTAATCCACCATGTTGCATAGGTAGAAAACTTATATCCTCTTCTGTACTCAAATTTATCGACAGCCTTCATAAGACCAATATTCCCTTCTTGAATTAAATCAAGAAACTGAAGTCCTCTGTTAGTATATTTTTTTGCGATAGATATCACGAGCCTAAGGTTTGCTTCAACCATATCTTTTTTAGCTCGCCTCATCTTGGTTTCACCCATAGACATGCTTCGATTGATTTCTTTAATTTCTTTTACACTTAAGCCAACTCTTTGCTCAAGGTCAATGATGTCTTTTTGGGCAATGACAACGTCTTGTTTCACTTTTTCAAGAAGATCTTTTTTATATTTTTTCTCTTTCATAAGAGAATCAACCCATCTTACTTTTGTTAGATTTTCAGCATAGCTTGCTAAAAAGTCTTTTCTTGGCATGCGTGCATTTCTTACAAGTTGTTCTTGTATAGATTTTTCTTTTTCTCTAATTCTGCTCAAACCTGATCTTGCTATTGCGGCAATATCATCAAACATTCTTGGGCTAAACTTTAGGAACTGAAATATTTCACCTAATTTTTTGTATTCGACATTGGCCTCTTTTGAGTGCCTACCTTTTGACTCAATAACTTTTAAGGTTTTATTATATTGACGTTTAAGATTTGTCATTCTTTTTTGGACTTCCTGAATATCAGGACCTGAAGATCCCTCTTCATCTGACTCTTCGGCTGCCTCAGCTTCTTCTTTTGCTCTTTGGCTTCCAGGACCTGCTGATGGAACTTCTTCCATCTCCTCTAAAAATCCAGTTAGAAAATCATTAATTTTTTTCTCACCATCTTTTACCATTTGATGATACTCAATAACATACTCAACTGTTTTAGGATAATAAACACTTGCAGCAAGCAAGTCTCTCATACCCTCTTCAATTCTTTTTGCTATCTCAATTTCGCCTTCACGAGTTAACAAATCAACAGTTCCCATTTCTCTCATATACATACGAACTGGGTCAGTTGTTCTGCCTGTTTCATTTTCAACAGCTGCAAGAGCTTCAGCAGCTTGCTCTAAGGCTATATCATCAGAATCTTCTGACTCTGCTAGTAATAAATCATCTGCGTCCGGAGCAGTTTCATGGACTTGAAGACCTAAATCATTAATCATTCCAATAATTTCATCTACCTGATCAGGATCAGATATGTCTTCAGGCAAATGATCATTAACATCTGCATAAGTTAAGTAACCTTGCTCTCTTCCCTTTTCAATAAGTTCGGCTATCTTTGAACCTTTTTTACTTAATTTATCCACGAATTCTTGTACTCCAAATGTATTAGCTCTATTTGGTGATTAATTTCATTATTTCAATCTATTTTGAGCTTAAATTTTTTAATAAAATCTGATCTTCCTCTGACATTACATCCTTTTTCAGGATTATCTGTTGTAGTTCTCTTTTTTCAGCAGATGTTATTTCCTGCATATTATACTTTTCTTTTAATGTTTCCTGCCTATCTTTTTCAGATTTTGAAATTATATCAATACAATCGTTAAGCATTTTTTTTGCATTTTCCTCTGATAGTTTTATCTCAGAAACTAATGCTTCTCCAAATAGATTTTTTATTTTTTCATTTTCTATTTGTTCAAAAAGTATTGAAGGTGATGCTGTTGGATTATCTTTATAAAAGTTCCTAACATCATGTAAAAATAAAAATCTTGAATCTTTTGCAATTAGATTAAAAGACCTTTCACCTGCTAATTTAGGATATTGAATTAAAGCTGTGAAAACTCCCAAAACCGACTTTCTAATGACAGAGACTGAAACTTTTTTGACCGGCTCTTCTTGTTTTACATTTTCTGGGACTATATTAACAACACCGTTAAGTAATTTCCCAAAATCTAAATCACAAATATGCCCAATCTCACTGGTATAAGCCTCTCTTAATGTTGGATTTACAATTTTATCAACCAGGGGAACTGCAAACTGAGCAACCCTTGACCTTCCTTCAATTGATGAAAGATCGTCTTGTTTCTTGATGGTATCCAAGAAGTATTCTGAAAGTGTGATAGCTTCATCTGCTAGCTTTAAAAAAGCATCTTTGCCTTTATTTTTTATAAAACTATCTGGATCATCGCCTGGCTTTAAAAATATAAAGCTCATCCGCACATCCTCTCTAAGCAAAGGTAAGGCATTCTCGACTGCTCTCCACGATGCCTTTTGACCGGCCTCATCTCCATCAAACACAACAAAAATATCATTGGTATAACTTAAAATTTTTCGAAGTTGTTCCGGAGTAAAAGCAGTGCCAGAGGAAGAAATAGCATTTTTAATTCCGTATTGATGCAATCCAATAACATCCATATAGCCTTCAACTAAAAAAAGAGATTTAGGCCTTTTTTCTATAAGTCTTGCCTCATATAGACCATATAGCTCATATTTTTTCTTGTATGTTTTTGTTTCAGGTGAGTTTAAATATTTTGCCTGATTGTCTTTATCAGCAATCAACCTACCTCCAAAAGCTATATGCTCTCCTTTAATATTTCTTATAGGAAACATTAATCTATCCCTGAAACGATCGTACATCTCCCCGTTATCATTAGTACCAAAAAGACCAGAATCTTCTAAATCAATTTGGTTATATTGTGGGGACAGGATGCTATGAAGTGATGGATTTTTTTCCATTGAATAGCCTAACTCAAAAAATTTTGCAGTTTCGCCACTTATTCCTCTGGCTTTTAAATAATCAACTGCATTTTTTCCTTTAGGTCCCTTTAGCTGGTCTTTAAAAATTTCAGTTGCCTTGGTATTTATGCTAATGGCATCTGATAAATCTACTAGCTTTTCTTGTTTTGGCACTTCCATTCCGACAGAAGCCGCTAATAATTCAACTGATTCCATAAAATCAATACCATCATATTCTCTTAAAAAGTTGATAGCATTCCCTGAAGCTTTGCAGGCAAAGCAATGGTAGGAACCCGTTTCTTCATATACTACAAATGATGGTGTTTTCTCATTACCATCGCCATGAAAAGGACATTTAGCTTTATATCGACCCCCAGATCGTTCAAGCTGGACTCTTCTATTGATAATATCAACAATACTTACCGTAGAAAGTAGTCGGTCAATAAAGCTTGATGGTATAGACATATTTATTAATTTTCACTCAGCCAATTATCAATCAGTATTTTTGCAGCCTGTGCATCTACTAGATCGGTTTTTAATTCTATAAGATTTTGCCTTGCTTCAAAACTTGTTAATCTTTCGTCCACGTATTCACACGGGATATTGGTGATTTTTTTTAATTTTTTAAAAAAAATATCAACCTTCTTCATCATATCACTATCTGTTCCATCCATATTTAAAGGTTTTCCAACAAGAATAAGTTCAGGCCTCCATTCTTCTACTATAGACTGAATACTATTCCAGTTTATTTTGTTATTTTTATTAAAAATAATCTCAAGAGGTGATGAGGTTCTAGTTTTTGTCTGGCCCACTGCGACACCAATCTTTTTTAAACCAAAATCAAAGGATACGATTTGCATTATCTTGGGTTGAAATTCCAATCTCTAATTATTTCTAGAATGCCATACTCATTTATCATCTTTGGATCAAATGGAGCAAAGGGAGCTGCCTTTTCAAGAATGTCTATTGCCATTTTATCGACATAAGTATTTCCCGAAGAGATTAAGATTTCTGATTTTATAAGATTTCCAAAAGAATCTATTGTTGCCATTACCTGAACCTTGCTGTTTGTATATTCAATATCATTTGCAGCTATTAGCTCATCGCCAGTAGATTCGATTTGCCTTTGCCATAAATTTAAATACATTGCTTCTTCATTAGTAACAGTAGAGTTTGCTTGTAGTTTTTTTATCTTTTGAGCTTGATATATTTTTCTTTCTACTTTTTTTGTAAAGGTGCCCTCTTTGGAAGTATTTGATTCAAAAGTATTGTTTACAGAATCATTTAACTCACCAATAGAATCCTGAGAAGAATTTGCAAATTTAACATTAATAATTGGCGATTCATCTATAAGTGGTATTTTATAAAAAGTGGTAAATGTAACTCCAAAAATAAGTACCGTATGAAAAAATATAGACAATAAAAAAGATTTATTGAGTGTTAAAGACCTTTTACTAACTCTTTGATTTGCTGATATCGAACTCATAGTTTAGAAAAATATTCTTGTATAGGATTCTTACCAGATTGATTATATATTTCTCTAGCGCATGTAGGGCTTGTTATATTAATTTCAGTTAAATAGTCACCAATCATATCTATGCCAGCAAAATTTATTCCTTTAGAGACAAGAAATTTTCCAACAATCTCTGCTACATTTTTTTGTCTTTCATTAATATCCTTCACAACACCCTTACCACCAGCTGCTAAATTACCTTTAAAGCTCTCACCCTGAGGTATTCTTGCTAAAGTCTTTTCAAAAGGTTTTCCATGAATAATTAGGATTCTAAAATCTCCTTGATAAATTTCAGGTATGAATTCTTGTACTACAATCTGAGTAGTTTCATCTTCTGTCATATCCAATAAAATATCCAAGTTTTCCTCTTCCATATCTTCCAACTTAAAAATAGATTCGCCGCCCATACCATCCAAAGGCTTAACAATAATAGTTTCATGATTAGCTTGAAAATTAATTACTTTTTCAAGATTTGATGTAACTAATGTTCTAGGAATAAAGTCTTTGAAATGAAGTGCAAATACTTTTTCATTGAATTCTTTTATAGAGTTTGGTTTATTAAATATATTAGCCCCTTGGGTCTCTGCAAGACCTAATAAATGAAGAGCATTAACGTAATCAATATCAACTGGAGGATCTTTTCTCATAAAAGTATACAGAAATTCTGAAACCTGAATTCGTTCTTTTCTGATTCCTTCAACTTGACTTGTTCCAATCTCAATTATGTTACGAGCATCAACATAAACATAACCCTCATCAACATAAAGGTGCTTCATTTCTGCTTGATAAACTTTATATCCAAGAGAGATAGCCTCTTCCATCATAAAGATAGATGTATCTTTACTAGGCTTTAGTTCTTTCATCGGGTCTGTGATGAAGAGTACTTTTTTAGTCATTATTAAATCTTATTAAAATGGTTTTGAAATAATGATGCTATCACAAGAGGCGCTGTTTCTGCTCTTAGAATATTTTTTGATAACAGTTTAAAGCTAAAATCTTTTTCATACATGTGATTGATCTCAGATTCTGAGAATCCAGACTCTGCTCCAGTTATTACAAAAATATTATTTGATTCAACCAAACTAACATCAAAATTATCATTTGCCTCCACATCAAATACATATGTTGTACTTTGATCAAGTTTTTTTGTAGCATCGCTAAGTGAAGATACAAAACTTGTAATTGGTAAAAAATTTGTGCCGCATTGCTTGCACGCTGAAATAATAACTTCTTCAGATTTGCTATAAATCTTTGATAAATCTTTTTTTGCAATACTTTGATCAATTAAATCAGGCTTATAAAAGATAAATTCTGTAGCTCCAATTTCGCATAGCTTCTGAATCATAAAATGAAAATTTTCTTTCTTAATAAATGGCAGTATGAAACCAAGTCTATTGGTTGGAGGTTTGTCTATTTTTATATCAGAAACCCTTTGAAGAGAAGCTGAAGATCTATTTGATTCTAATATCTTACAAATTGCTGAAGAGCCATGACCATCAAATACTTCAACTTCGTCATTAACAGCCAGTCTGAGCACTTTTGTTAAGTGCAATGATTGAGCCTGATCTATTTTAAAGACACTATTTGTTTCTGATACTGATTTACAATATATTCTATGGATTCTCACAATATCATTATAGCTATAGGTTGAATATAAATGTCAGAGATAAATCTTTTATTAGTCCGGCATGGAGAAGCTGCAGAAAGCTGGGGCAAGCATTCAGACCCTGGTTTGAGCGAATTAGGAATAAAACAATCAGCTTCATTGGTTGATAATAAAATGCTTGAGTTACTAGATTCTTATAGTTTTGTTTCAAGTCCAAAATTAAGAGCAAAAATGACAGCAGAACCATTGATTAAAAAATTTAATAAGAAGTTGATAATAAATGATGCATACTCTGAAATACCATCAGATGAAATAGATAATTCTCAGAAAAAAGCTTGGCTTACAAATGTTATGAATACCGAAATTAGAGATTTACCTGGTTTTGTAGTGAATTGGAGAAATAACATTATCAAGCATTCACTTGGCGTTTCACAAAATACAATTATATTTACCCATTTCATGGTTATTAATGCCTTAGTAGGTTCGCTTCTTCAAAAGAGTGCGCTCATGTATTTCTACCCTAATTACGTATCCGTAACTAAAATTACTTTTGAAAATAATGAGGTTAAAAGCATCTCTCTAGGTGATGAGAAAAAAACTATAATAAATCTTTAAAAATCTATTGAGCAATTTTTAAACAACTGTAAACTGATATTTCTTCTTATTAATTTAAAAAATTCATTTGGGAAATAAAAAGAAATCATTTGATAGCTATTCTAAAAAACCACTGAAGGATGAGGTTAGAAAAGCTATGAAAAGATATTTTGCACAACTAGATCAAAAAAATATGCCCATCGATGTTTATCAACTGGTACTTAATGAGGTTGAGCCCCCACTTTTAGATGCGGTGATGAAATTTGCTAATAATAATCAGTCCAAAGCTGCAAGAATTCTTGGAATGAATAGAACAACACTTAGAACAAAATTAAAAAAATACAATATTAAATAATGCATTCAATAAAGCCAAAAACAGCTCTCATAAGTCTTTCAGATAAATCTGGTCTAGAAGAATTAGTTAAATTTCTAGTTTCAAAAGAGGTAAAAATGCTTTCTACAGGCGGGACCTTTAAAGCAATAAAAGAAATTACATCTGAAGTTGTTGAGGTTTCTGACTTTACTGGATTTGAAGAGATGATGGATGGAAGAGTTAAAACTTTGCATCCAAAAATTCATGCAGGGATTCTTGCAAGACGCGATCAAGACATGGAAATACTTCAACAAAGAGGTTACGAGACAATTGATTTAGTAGTAGTCAATCTCTACCCATTTAAAGAAACAATCGCCCAAGATTGTTCTTTTGATGAGGCAATTGAAAAAATAGATATTGGCGGTCCAACCATGATTAGATCAGCTGCAAAAAATTTTAAAGACGTTGCTGTTGTATCAAACCCTTCTGATTATTCAAGACTAATTGAGGAATGGGAAAATGGCGATGGCATTTCATATGATTTTAGAAAAGAATTATCTCAAAAAGTATTTGAGACAATGGCAGACTACAATCTTTCTATTTCAAATTATCTAAGAGAAGAATCTGATAACTCAATACCAAATTATAGTTTTGAGAAAAGTTCATCTTTAAGATATGGCGAAAATCCTCATCAAACAGCAAATCTATTTACCTTCTCTAATCTTGAACATAAAAATATTGCCAATGCAGATATTTTGCAAGGCAAAGAATTATCCTATAACAATATAGTGGATGCTGATGCTGCCTGGGAGTGTGTCAGAGCATTTGACGATCCTGCATGCGTAATTGTTAAACATGCAAATCCTTGTGGAGTTGCAGAATCAGATGATATCTATGGTGCCTATGATTTAGCATTTAAAACCGATCCAACATCAGCATTTGGTGGAATCATTGCTTTAAATAGAACGTTAGATACAAAAACAGCTAAAGAAATAAATTCTAGACAATTTGTTGAAGTTATTTTGGCAACTGATTACGAAGAAGGTGCATTGGCTGAATTTGCTAAAAAGAAAAATGTCAGAGTTCTAAGAGTTGATCTTGAGCAAGACAATCCCTATCCCGGAATGATTAAAAAAGTATCTGGAGGAATTTTAATTCAGTCAGATGATAATTATGTCGTGCCGAAAGAAGACTTGAAATGCGTAACAAAAAGAGAGCCAACACCAGAAGAATTAGATGATTTAATGTTTGCTTGGAGGGTTGCTAAGTTTGTTAAAAGTAATGCCATAGTTTATGTAAAAAATCGACAAACAATAGGTATCGGTGCTGGCCAAATGAGCAGAGTTATTAGTGCTGATATTGCAAACTTAAAAGCCAAAGAAGAAGGGTTAGAGGTTAAAGGTGCTTCTATGGCTTCTGATGCATTTTTTCCCTTTAGAGATGGCATAGATAAAGCTGCTTCAAGTGGAATCTCTTCAATAATTCAACCAGGCGGATCAATCAGAGATGATGAAGTGATTGCAGCCGCAAATGAGAATGATATTGCGATGGTTTTCACAAGCACAAGACACTTCAGGCACTGATGAAAGTTTTAGTCATTGGCTCAGGTGGAAGAGAACATGCTCTAGCATGGAAGTCCTCTCAAGATGACGCAGTGACCAAAGTTTTTGTTTGTCCGGGTAATGCTGGGACAGCGTTAGAGGAAAAGTTAGAAAATATTTCGCTAAATTTAAATAACTTTGAGGAAATAGCAGATTTTTGCAAGAACGAGAATATTGCTCTTGTAATTATTGGTCCTGAACAGCCACTTGTTATGGGCATGACTGATTCTCTTCAAGCTAAAGATATTAATACTTTTGGTCCCTCTAAATCTGCTGCACAACTTGAAGGCTCAAAAACTTTTTCAAAAGATTTCTTTGTTAAGTATGGAATACCTACAGCAGGCTATGCAGCTTTTGATTCTTTTGATGGAGCACTTATGCACCTTGATGAAATTGAATTTCCAACTGTTGTTAAGGCTGATGGTCTAGCAGCCGGTAAGGGTGTGATTATTTGTAATACAAAGAATGAAGCCGTAAATGCACTTGAAAGTATCTTTAAAGATCAAGCATTCGGAGAGGCTGGAAGTAGCGTTGTGATAGAAGATTTTTTAGAAGGAGAAGAAGCTAGCTTCATAGCCGTTGTAAGCAAGGATAAAATTATTCCTCTGGCCACAAGTCAAGATCATAAAGCTGTAGGTGAAGGTGATGTTGGGCTTAATACGGGTGGTATGGGTGCATACTCACCAGCTCCAATAGTAGATGAGAAAATTCATCAAAAAATTATTGACGAGGTTATGACCCCAACAATGAATGGTCTTATTTCTGAAGGATCACCCTACTTGGGGTTTCTATATGCAGGTTTGATGATTAAAGATGGTGAAATAAAAGTTCTAGAATTTAATTGCAGATTTGGGGATCCTGAAACTCAACCAATTTTATTAAGACTAAAGTCAAGCTTGGTGGAACTTTGTTTAGCTGCTATAAATGATGAGCTTGAATCTCATGAGATTGAATGGACTGAAAAGCATTCTTGTGGAGTGGTAATTGCATCACAAGGTTATCCTGAAAGTTATGAGTCTAATAAATTGGTATCACTTCCTAATAATACCGAAAGTGAAACAAAACTATTTCATGCTGGAACTAAGCTTTCTAACAATGTGGTTTTTACATCTGGTGGAAGAGTTTTTTGTGCAACAGCTCTAGGTGATAACTTGAAGGAAGCGCAAGCGAAAGCATATAATCTCGTTGACCAAGTATCCTTTGAGGGTGCTTTTTATAGAAAAGATATTGGTTTTAAAGGAATTAAATGAGCTTAATTAATAACATCATTAATGAATTTGATATTGCATTAAAAACACTGTCCAATAAAAAATCAGGCACCGGAAGAGCTTATCCTGCAGATTCGATTCAAGATAATACCGAAAGCCTTTCTCAAAAAGAAAAAGATTTATCAATACAAATGATGAGGGTGAACCTTGCGGGAGAGGTAGCTGCACAAGCTTTATACAGAGGACAAGCACTTGTTTGCAAAGATCAAAAGATAAAAGAGCATTTAATTGAGGCTGGAGAGGAAGAAACGGATCATCTGGTGTGGTGTAAAAAAAGATTGGATGAGCTTGATGGCAAAGAATCAATACTTAACCCATTATGGTATGCAGGTTCTTTTGCAATAGGTGCAATTTTTGGTAGATATGGAGAAAAGGTTAGTCTGGGTTTTGTTGAAGAAACCGAAAAACAAGTAGTGGTACATTTAGATAAACATCTGAACAAAATATCTTCAAAAGACAAAGAAACAATTGAAATTCTTCAAACCATGAGGGCTGATGAAGATGCTCACGCCCAACAAGCCGTTGAGAATGGTGGAGAAGAATTAGAGATACCTACAAAAAAGATTATGAAATATACCGCCAAGGTAATGACATCAACAAGCGCACATATCTAAACCTGTTTCATTTGTTGCCATTTAATAGGCACGCCCTCAAGCTTATATCTATTGGATTCTTCTCTTAATTTATCAAACTCAGTTTTCGAGGAATATACAGTAACTATTAGCGCATTTTGCTTATTAGCTGTAATTCTTAGCACTCTCCCCATTCTTTGAATTCTTTGTCTTTTAGATGATGAAGCGCTAAGTATCATTGCTCCATCTGCTTCTGGCATATCAAACCCTTCATCAAGAGCCGTGCAGCTAACCAGAACATTTAAATTTCCATTTTTAAAATTATTTAAATTTTCTTCCCTCTCTGCATTATCTAGGTCAGTATTATAAATCGCTGATTTATATCCTTTGGTATTAATAATTTTATTAAACTCTTTTGCTTGTTTTTTATTCTCAGTAAACACAATCCAACTATCTCTTTTATGTTTTTGCAGTAATTCAATTCCAAAAGGAATTCTATTTTTAGAATTTTTTACCATTCTAGCTCTATTAAAAATTAACATTTTTAAAGGATAGTCATTCATATCATTTCCACCTATGGTGGCTGCTCTTCTTTGAATGCTTTTTGTGAACTTCTTATATTTTTCCTCTTCATCCGGAGTCATAGCTGCATAGGCATATAAAAGTTTGAAGTTAACTATTACTTCATCTTCTCTTGCATCTATATAGTCATAATCAAAGATAATGTCTCCAAGTATTTTTCTAATAATGATATAAAAATTATCGTCGTAATCTCTTTCAGGTGTTGCTGAAAGGCCTAAAGTTGCGTGCCAATTATTGGTTAGAATTTCTCCCCTTTTTTCAGTACCAATTTTGTGACACTCATCAACAATAAGAAGAGTTTTTGATGCATTAAATTGTTCAATAATATTTTTTACAGAATCAATGGTGGATATATTTATTCTTGAGAGTTTTTCTAAATGTTCTCCGCCTCCATTTAAGGCAATGTCTTTTTCATTAAAATCTTTTTGTAATCCTTCATACCATTGATCTAATAAAGCTATAGATGGAACGACAATAAAAATTGAATGGTCTTTGTTTTCTTCTAGATACTTAGCTAGGCAATGAATGGCAAAAACTGTTTTACCGCCTCCCGTAACTACTTTAACAATACCTCTTTTTTTTGCCCACCATAAGGGAAATGCTTTTGCTTGCCACTCTCTTAGCTTCAAGCAAAATCTCCTCTCATTAGGCTCTCGCCAATAAGAAAAACGTGAATATCATTTTCTTTGAGTAAATCAATATCGGATTGATTTTTAATTCCAGACTCAGCAACAAAAATATTATCTGCTTGAAATTCTCTCCTAAGATGTATGGAATTATTTAAATCAACCTCAAAGGTTTTTAGATTTCTATTATTTACTCCAATAATGGCATTCTTGTATGTCTTAACTCTTTTTAACTCATCTAAATCATGCACCTCAATTAAATAATCTAGCTCCAATTTTTCTGCTAAATTAACAAAATCTTTTAATTGAACATCATCGAGAACACTTGCTATAAGAAGAATGCAATCGGCGCCTATTAATTTAGCTTCATAAATTTGGTACTCATCTACCGTAAAGTCTTTTCTAAGTATTGGCAGATTGGTTATCTTTTTTACATCCTTAAGATATTCAACACTACCCTTAAAGTAGTCTTCTTCGGTAAGAATTGAGAGCGCTGATGCACCAAAGGATTCATATTCTTTTGCTTTTTTTATTGGATCAAAATTGGTGTCGATTAAGCCTGCACTGGGCGAAGCTTTTTTAATCTCTGCAATGATAGCCTGGTCTTTGCCAATTATATTATTCTTAAAGTTTGGTTTAGAAAGCTCTGTTTTTTTTAATTGATCCAAAATATTTTCAATAGGTAAGTCTATCTTTTTTTGGACTAATTTTGCCTTAGTGTTATCTACAATTTCATTAAGAATAGTCATTAGATATTTGAAACCCTTACATAGGCTGCTAATTTATCTGCAGCTTTTCCATTATTCATTAAATCAAATGACATCTCTACTCCCTCACTTATTGAGTTTACCTTTCTAGCAATATAAAGTGCCGCACCTGAATTGAGAGCAATCATATCTTGAACTGCAGACTTTTCTCCAGCAAAAGCTTCTTGCACCATCCTCAAACTCTCTTCAGATGATTGAGCAGCTATATCCTCAAATGGAGCAGAGGCTATTCCAAAATCTTCAGGACATATTGCATACTCATTTATTTTAAAATCTTTATACTCGGATACATTCGTAGGACCGGTTATGCTTATTTCATCCAAACCATCCTCCCCATGAACGACCATGACATGCTCCATATCTAAATTTTTTGCCACTCTTGAAAAGGTACTTAAAAGACTATTGTCATAAACTCCAATTATTTGTCTTCTTGCCCCACAAGGATTGGTATGTGGTCCCAATAAATTAAATATTGTTTTCTTGCCTATTCGTTGTCTTGCTGGCATGACGTATTTCATTGATTCATGGTGCAAGGGTGCAAAAAGAAAGATAAAGCCAACCTGATTAAACACATTGAGCAATTTATTTCTATCGTGAGTTATGTCTGCGCCAGCTTCTGTTAGAAAGTCAGCGCTACCAGATTTACTAGAAATAGCTTTATTTCCATGTTTTGTTATCGATGCTCCACCAGCAGCAGCAACAAATGATGAAGCAGTTGAGCAGTTAAAAGTATGGAGTCCGGTTCCTCCGGTACCACAAGTGTCTATGTGGGTTCCATCTCCGATATCAAACTTAAGAGATTTTTCTCTCATAACGGTAGCTGCAGCTGTTATTTCTGGCTCTTGAATCCCTTTTTCATTTAAGGCTAAAAGAAAACTTTCTATATCATTATCTTCGACTTCACCGCACATAATGTGATTTACAACATCCTGCATTTCTTGATTTGAAAGATCTTCCTTTCTACTTAATTTGTTAAGAATCTCCTTAATCATAACTCTAAAAAATTTTTAATAAGCTTCATGCCGTGCCCTGTTTCAATAGATTCGGGATGAAATTGAACTCCGTAAATTGGTTTATCTTTATGTTCAATTGCCATAATAACATCAGGGTTTTCTTCTAACACTGCAGTAATTTCAAGCTCGTTTGGCAGAGAATCCTTTTCTATTACAAGACTATGATAACGAACAACCGAATAAGGACTATCTATGCCATTAAAAATGCCTTCCTGACTGTGTGAAATTTTAGATAACTTTCCATGAATAATTTCTGGCGCTTTTATAATTTTGCCTCCGAAAGCAGCTCCTATAGATTGATGCCCAAGACATACTCCAAGTATTGGAACTTTTGCTTCTTGAATTAACTTTACAGATATTCCCGCTTCATTTGGCGTACAAGGTCCTGGTGAAATTACTATTTTTTCTGGATTAAGATCCTCAATTCCTTCTATTGAAATTTCATCGTTTCTAACAACTAATACTTCCTTACCACATTCACCAACATAGTGGACAAGGTTATATGTGAAACTATCATAATTATCGATTACTAATATCATGAGATCATTTCTAGGGCGTCTATAAAAGCTTTAGATTTTTGAATACATTCCAACCACTCATTTTCTGGGACTGAGTCAGCAACTATTCCAGCGCCAGCACCTACATGAATTTTGTTATCTTTTATAACAGCAGTTCTTATGGCAATTGCTGTATCTATATTCCCATTCCAAGAAATATATCCTATAGCACCACCGTATATACCTCTTGAACTTGGCTCTAATTCATTGATTATCTCCATAGCTCTAATTTTTGGCGCACCAGATAATGTCCCCGCTGGCAATGAAGCTTTTAGCGCGTCAAGATAATCGAGATCCTTCGAAAGAATGCCTTCTACATTTGAGACTATATGCATGACATGAGAATATTTTTCAATAACCATTTTATCTGTCACTTTTACTGAACCTATTTCTGAAACTCTACCAACATCATTTCTTCCTAAATCAATGAGCATCAGATGCTCAGCCAACTCTTTTGGATCATTTAACAAGTCTTCTTCATTTTGTTTATCTTCTTCTATGTCCTTACCCCTCTTTCTTGTTCCAGCAATTGGCCTTAGAGTCAATTTAGTGTCTTCAAGTCTCACCAAAATCTCAGGTGAAGACCCTACTACTTGGCACTCTTCAAGATCCAGGTAATACATATAGGGAGAAGGATTAAGCTTTCTTATGGCTCTATATAAATGAAAAGAATCTAAATCATACTTAGAGTAAAAATCTTGAGCAAGGACAACCTGAAATACATCACCTTCTTTAATATAATTTTTTATTGTATTTACAGCATCTAGGTATTCTTCTTTTTTAAAATTTGATTCAAATTTCATAGAGCCTTTTGGTTCCTTAAATTTTAATTCTTCTAAATTAGAACTAGATGAAAAGTATGCCTTCATTTCATTTATTCGTTCTTGAACAACTTCATATGAATGTTTAGCTGGGTCAGCATTAAAAATAACTTGAGCAGAATCATTAAAATTGTCGTATACAACTAATTGCTCTGCTTTAACTAAAAAAATTTCAGGCATATGTTTCTTAAATTTAGATGCCTTGGATGAAAGATCTGAAATTCTTTTTTCAGCATATCGTGCACTTTCATATGCAAAAAAACCTACGAACCCGCCATGAAATCTTGGTAAATCAATAACATTGGGTGATTTAAAACTTGATGTAATTTTCTGTATCTCGCCCAATGGGTCATCTGAAGTGATAGAAGTTACCTTGTTACTATTCTTTAATTCAACAACATTTCCAGTAACCTTTATGGTATCTGAGCAATTAAACCCAATGATTGAGTACTGTGACCACTTATCTCCACCTTCAACAGACTCAAGTAAAAATGTATTATTCTTTTTTGATACCTGAGAATATAAAGTTAAGGGTGTTTGATTTTCAATCGGCAAGTTCTCAGCAACAGGAATAATATTAAATCCTGAATCAATGTGTGCTTGAAACTCTTCCTTACTTAGCATTTTGTATAACTGCGTTTATGTTAATAAAGTCGCCAACATGAAATCCATTTTTTTTAAACCAGCCTTTATTTACTTCTAATGCATATAAAACAGGCTTTTTAGAGCATACTGACTTCCTTGATAATGGCACCATATCATAAATACCTATTATTTCACCTGTATCTTCAATATAAGCAACACTTAATGGTATTGATGTGTTCTTCATCCACATACATTGAATTTTTTTTCTGTCCCAAGCAAAAATCATACCGCTATCATCGGGAAGACTTTTCCTATACATTAAGCCAATTTTTCTATCTTCAGAATTGGAAACAATCTCTATTTCCGATAAATATTTTTCTAGAAAAATAAAACCTTTACTTTCAGCAGAAATATTTAAAGAAATTAAAAAAGA
>CACDVW010000014.1 GCA_902556355.1 uncultured SAR86 cluster bacterium | reverse complement strand
CGTCTTAGATAATAAAGAGTTACCATTGAAACGCCATTTCCAACAAGTGCATTATTAGCATCATTCCACTCAGGTCTTTGAGTATTCATCCAAATACCAGCTCCAGGAACAAAATTTGATAGCTTTGCTAAGACAGTTGAAAGAATTTTTTCTAAAAAATTTACTTCGTGTATAAAACCCTGATAGTTTTTTAGAATAGCTCCATCAGCACCTTCTTTTAGTCTGTTATTTTCAATTTCTTCTGCTAACTCAAAATTAAAATCTATGGTGTTTTTAGGGTCTTTATAAATAGATTTATAGTCCTTGATCTCATAGGGAACGTTGGCATATACAAAGTCATCTTTATTAAGAAATGAGTTAAGTCTTTGAGGAAAATAATTTTCAGAGATTTCTAAAAATTTTAATAAGTAGATAATTTGATGGTCTCCCCAGTAGCCAATATATGACCATGGGTTATCAGGTTCTATAGTCTCCCAGTCAAATCCATCTTTAGTGAGTCTGTATGGATTATAGCCATCAAAGGTTGAAGCGTTAAGGAATCTATAAATCATTCCATCAATGAATTGAGGATATGAATAAGCTAAAGCCTCCCAATTTTGAAAAATATCTCTCCAGTTACCTTGATAATCAAGAACCTTCTCACCTGTCATATCATCACGAGTATTTATTGAAAATTTATTCCAGGGTCTACTTGGATCACCGTGTCTTCTACTAAATTTAATTGGTAAATATTCAGTAGCAAGCCTTTTAAAAGTATTTGAATTGCTCTTGTTAATAGAATCTCTTAAAAAAGTTAAATCAAAAATATCAGGCCATGAGATAAATGTTGAGCTCATTTTATTGCCACATTTAACATTTGCATTGGTTATATATTTTATAAAATCATCTTTTTCAATTTGATAATCTTTATCGAAGATTCCTCCTCTCATAATGTTAAAAAGAGTATTTGCAAAGTGTCTTATATTTCTTCTTCTATCGGTTGAAAGCTGAATACCATCAGATGACCCTACTAATTTATATAATTCATTGGATGAATTAAGAATTTCATTATTTACTTTTTCTGTTAATTCATTATTTGTGATTAATTCTTTTTTAAGAGCCGCTACATCTGAAGAAGACTTATTAATATCTGCAGCAAACAACCATTCTTTTTTTTCGTCGCATGCTAAAGAAATTTCAGAATTTATAAAATAAGCTCCTCTTTCAGCTTTTATATCAAATTCTTCTTTTATTTCATGACCTTTTCTAAATTGATCAAGTTGGCCTGATGAAAGTAAAACCTTGGCATTATCAAGACCAAGATGGAAAACTATATTAGCTTTTAAGGCCTCACTTGGCTCTGCACGATCTACGATAGTTGCACTCAATGCAAAAATACCTATTTTTGATTCTGAATCCAGTTCATTTCTTTTATAAGCATCTGCTAAATTACTAGTATTTGCCTGAATTCCCTCATTAAGACCCCAAGGTAAGATGTTTTGAAACCCATCTAATATAGATACAGAAATGTTTTCTTTATTAAGATTTTTTAAAGAAGAGGTTTTTACAAAACCGTACCTGTCACATGTTGTCCACTGATAAGAAAATTTAATACCTAGCGTATTATTAATCTCCTCAAAAATAACCTTATTTCCTCTTAAATTTTTATAAAGATTTCTTTCAGTTTTATAGATAAGATCTGCTGACTTTGTAAAAGGTTCCCACAAGAAATTTTTACCACCTTTATTAATATGGAATATAGATTTACCGCCTGTTACCTCATAAGATTCTGATATCTTGTCATCAGTATAATAAGGGAATAGTGAATTATTACTGTTCTTTCTTCCAGCACTTAAGGCGCCAGAGGATGAAATAAATAACCAATGATCATAAGCACTCACAATGCTCATGAAAAAAGGTCTCATTTTGTTCACATTTGAAATCTTATAAAAGTTTTCATTATTTATAACAACTTCTTTTCCAGATATTTCTATGTCTGAGGAATTAATAAGATTATCGCCAAGATATAACTCTTTTATTTTGCTCATGATTTAATTAAGCCTTATTTATATGTTTTTTATAAAAGTTTAAATTACCGTGTAGACAGGCATGTTCTTTTTCAACAATACCAATCTTTATCATTTCTAAAATTTGTAAATGAACTAATTTTTTATCACCATAAAAGTACTCAATAAATTTTTCTTTATCCATAATTTGAAATATTGATCTTATTAGTCCGCCTGCAATGTAGATACCTCTTCCTGCAATAAATGTAAGAGCCATGTCTGAAATAGTTTCAGCTAAAGATTTTATAAATCCATCAATAATATAATTAGCCATTTCATCATCAGATCCATATCTTTGAACAATGTCTTCAGAGCTCAATCTTTGACCAGTTTTATATTCATAGATGTCAGATATTGCTTTGCCTGATAAAACGTCTTCTAGGGTCCTAAAATGATCTGCATTATCAATTGCATAATTTTTCAATAAAGCCTTAGTTAATCCTGTTGTATTGCCTATTTCTGTAGGAATAACATTATCATCACCTATCAATAACGCAGCTCCAAGGCCAGTACCTGGACCAATAAAAAAGCTATTCTCATTAAACTTTGTTCCATCTTTAATAATCGCAATATCTGAGCTTTCATAGGCAGCTAAGCTATGACCAATTGATTCCCAATCATTTAATAAATGACATGATTTGAACTTAAAAGTATTTTTAATATCTTGTTCGTTGATAGAAAAATCTCTATTAGTCATAGTAATTGAGCCATTAATCTTTGGACCAGCCACTGAAATAACCAAAGAGTCTACATCCTTCTCTTTTGTTAAGTTGGTTAGAATTTCATCAAAGCCTTTAATACAAGACAATTGAATTTTGTTTGTTTCATTTAGAGATGAAAAATCGCCATCGGAATATGCGTATCTTAAATTTGTGCCACCAATATCTATTAATAAAACTTTACTCATGATCTTCAGATAATAATTTGCAGGTCTTAATTTCCATATTATTTAAGTATTTGATTGAGTGAATATCGACCACCCAGTCACCACTAGTTGCTAGTTTTGCTCTTGAAGTTATAGATGATATTTCAAAGCTATCATTGTTTAAACAACTAAAAGGCATTGTAATTTTTTTCCATGCACCAAGTGACTCATCTTTTAATAAGTTAGATAAATCAAATGCTTTATAGCATTCTTTTGTTCCTGATATATTTATTTGATTTACATTTTTAGAGCATTGTATAACTAGCTCAATTTTTTTATCTGATGATGATTGAGGTTTTAAAATTAGTTCCAAGGATCCATTTTTCATATACGATAAATCTTCACTCGACCCGCTAGATATTTCCCAAAATTTCATGGTGTTCTTTTTACCAAAGTCTATTCTTTTTGCATCATCTTGTTTTTTATAATCAAACTTTGATATTAAAATTCCAGCTTTTTCATTTTTATAAATGTCTGCACTTATGCCCTCGTATATCTGCTCATTTTTATCAGAATCATAATATGAAATTATCTCTTTATAGGATGGATATGCAGAACCTAAGAAAAGAGTAATCTCATCTCTTTGAGGGATAGTCTCTTTAATATTTATAGAATCGCGGTAATTTTCATCAGCATAAGTTAATCCAAAGCCATAAGGAAAAAGTGGATCGTATTCTTCATCTCCATAATTCAGTTTTGTCTGATATGAAAACTTAGGCCACGAATAAGATAATTTTCCTTTGAAATCATAATTTATTTCATTATTTTTATTAGTAAAAATAACATCTGTAATTCCTTCAATAGCTGTTCCAGGTAGCCATAACTGAACAAAAGAATCTGATAAGTTAATTTCTTCATTTACAATCAGCGGTCTTCCTGAGATAAATAAAGAAACAGATGGAATTTTTTTATCTGCAATTTCTCTCATATATTTTAAGAATCTTTTATCCTGATTTTCATAAAATATATGCTTTCTATCCCCATCACCTTCAGCATAAGGGTCTTCACCATAAACAAAAATAACTACGTCAGGTTTTTTTTCATAGTCAGAAGAGTTTGAGAATTCAGCACTGCCACCATTATTTTCTGCCTTTAATTTGATAGCCTCATAAATACTTTTAGAATTTGGAAATTCACTATTTTGATTTTCTCTTCCCTGCCAAGTAATGGTCCACCCACCCATATGTTTTGTAATTTTATTAGCGGAATCCCCAATAACAAGAATATGTTTTTCAGATTTAATAGGAAGTGTGTTGTTATTATTTTTAAGAAGGACTATTGATTCTCTTACAGCTTGTCTTGCAATTGCTCTGTGTTTGTTATCTCCGATATGGTTGTGTGGATACAGGTGAGGCTTTCTTCCATCAAACATGCCTAATAAATATTTAACTGACAATATATTTTTTACAGCCTCATCAAGCCTCTTGATGGATATTTCTCCATTTCTTGCCTGATCTAGAGTATTTTCATATAAAGGTTTCCATTCATCTGGTGCCATAAAAATATCAACACCTGCATTAAATGATTGAGGGCAGTTTTCTTTTGAACAACCTGGAACTTGTCCATGACCGTTCCAGTCACCAACAACCAATCCATCAAAACCCATTTGTTCTCTTAAAATATTCTGTAAAAGATAATTACTACCGTGAGCTTTCTCTCCATTCCATGAATTAAAACTTGCCATTACAGTTTGAATACATGAACCTATTGCAGCAAAGTAAGGTTCTCCATGAATATCTCTCAGTTCTTGTTCGCTTATGATTGTATTTCCTTGATCGATACCGTCTTTGGTGCCGCCATCTCCAAGAAAATGTTTTGCAGTGGCTAAGACATGGTTGTCATCCAAGAAGCTATCACCCTCACCCTGAAGACCAAGAATCATTGCCTCTCCAAGCAAAGAAACTAATTCGGGATTTTCAGAATAACCCTCATACGTTCTTCCCCATAAATCATTTTGTGGAACAGCAATGGTTGGTGCAAAAGTCCATGGTATACCTGTTGAAAGCACTTCTTTTGCAACAGCCTCACCAATCCTCTCAATTAAATCTGGATTCATAGTTGATCCAAGACCAATATTGTGGGGAAAGATCGTTGCTCCAATTACATTATTATGTCCATGAACAGCATCAGTCCCCCATAGAATTGGTATAAGAATACCGTTAACAACTGGAGATGCGTTATAAAAATCTTCACTTAACTTTTTCCAATCCTCAACAGAACTATTTTTATTTTTATTGGGAAATTTACCACCACCATTTAAAAAGGTTCCTAATTGATATTTTTTTGCGTCCTCAGGCGTAACTTCATCAATATCAGGCATGATAATTTGCCCAACCTTCTGTTCTAAACTCATATTTTGAATTAAGTTGTCTATAAATTTAGTATCAACTGAAACAGAGCAATATTTATCATTGGACCAATCAACGTTTTCTTTACTAGCTATTGATGAAGAGTCATGACTGTCGCATGATGCAATTAGCAAAATGTATGTAAGTAGATAAATATTTTTCTTCATACTTCTTATTTATGCAAAAGTTATATAGATAAATGCCAAAACACTTACTACGATTATTGTGTTTATATTGAAAGATCTAGAAGTTGTAAAATCTATTCCATTTAAATCAATAGCCTTAGCCTGTACTTGATATCCTTGAATTAAGGCTGTCATGTAACATGCAAATCCAGAGATAAAGAAAACTATTCCCATTCTATGTATGTATGGTAATTCTGGAAAAGTGAAACTTATTAAAATAGATAAAACTAATGAAGATATTGCTGCTACCAATGTAGATAGAGTTGTAGCTTTATTCCAAAATAAGGCAACTAAAAATATAACTAATATTCCTGGTGTAAAAAGACCAGTAAAGTTTTGGATATATTGAAATATAGAATCAAAGCTACCTAAAAGTGGCTTTGCAACTATTACAGCAATTAATAGAGAAACAATAACAGTGTTTCGTCCAATACTGATTAATTTTGATTCAGAGACATGATTCTTAGAAAACTTTCTATAAATATCCATAGTAAAAATAGTACTTATGCTATTTGTCATAGAGGCAAGTGATGACACAATTGCAGCAATAAGAGCTGCAAAAGTTAAACCCAATAATCCATTAGGTAATAACGACATCATGGTTGGGTAAGCTTGATCAGATTTTTCGAGAACTGGAAATAAAATTGCTGCGCATATACCTGGCAACACAATTACCAAAGGCATTAATAACTTTAAGTATGCAGCAAACATCACACCCTTTTGAGCTTCTTTGATTGATTTAGCTCCAAGTGCTCTTTGAGTAATATATTGATTGAAACCCCAATAGGCAAAATGACCAATCCATACCCCTGCGCCAAGCAATATCCATATGCCTGGAAGATTTTCATACGATGGATTATCTGGCGAAAGAATCATATCAAATTTTTCTGGGAGTTCTTGGTAAACAATATTTAAACCACTGAGAACACCAGAGTCATCAGAGATTGTATTCAATGCTATGTAAGAAACAGCTAGGCCTCCAAATATCAAGAGAACAACCTGAACAATGTCTGTCATTGCAACAGCTTTAAGGCCTCCAGACAGAGAGTAAGCTAGAGATAATAATGCTAATAAAATTAGACCATTAACTAAAGATAAACCTGTTAAGGTGTTAATAGCAATTGAGCCAAGCCAAAGTACTGTTGTTAGATTTATAAAGATATATACAGTAAGCCAAAAGAAAGAAAGAACTAAACTTACCCTTCTATCAAATCTTTCCTCTAAAAATTGAGGCATCGTATAAATCTTTTTTTCAAGAAATAAAGGAAGAAAAAATTTTGCCATCACAATTAAAGCTATTGCTGCTGTTAATTCCCAAACTGCAATTGCCATCCCAACTACAAAGCCCTGTCCAGACATACCAATAATTTGCTCTGCTGAGATATTTGCTGCTATTAATGACGCGCCAATTGCCCACCAAGGAAGAGAGCGACCTGCTAAAAAATAATCTTCTGCAGTCCTTTCTTTACCTGATGATGTTCTTGAAACATATGTTGCTAGAGAGATAATACCGATACAATAAAGACCTACAATAATCCAATCTAATGTGTTAAACATTACCCTCTCCTTAGGTTAACTTTTATTAATTAATTCTTTTGATTCTTTTAAATTATTTTTAATCTCAGACCATGATTTTGAATTAACTAAATCAGTTGATATTAAAGCTGATGCTCCAACAGCTATTACATTATCTAAAGCCAAATAACTTAATGCATTTCCATTTGTAATTCCACCAGTTGGAATAAATTTTATATCAGAAAATACTGATTTATAGGCTTTAAGTCTATCTACACCTCCTGAGAGCTCGGCTGGAAAAAATTTAAGAGTACTCAGACCAGCTTCATTGGCTTTCATAATTTCTGATGGTGTCTGAACACCAGGTATTAAAGGGATATTCTTTTGTTTTGCGTAATTTAAAAGATTTTTAGAATAGCCAGGAGTAATTAGGAATGAAGCGCTTGCATTAATAGCAAGATCAATATGTGATTTAGATCTTATGGTGCCTACTCCTAAATGAACTTCAGGAAATTTATTAAATTCATCAATTATATCTAGAGTTCTCTCGTCTCTTAATGTAATTTCTATGAGCGGAATTGAAGCTTCAACCAGAACCTCGCATAAGGGTTCCACATCCTCTCTTGAAGTTATAGTTGTTAAAGGAATTAACTTAGTTTCATCAATAACATTGAATATATTCATTAGAAAATAGATGCTCCAGTTTCTACAGAACCAACTTTGTCTCTAAATGATTCAAATAGTTCTCTACCAATTCCTTGATGACTATGATTGATTTTTGCATGAGTTCTTTTCTCAAGAATATTATTCTCAACTAATAGCTTAAAGGTTCCTCCTTTAATATCTAATTCAATTAAATCACCATTATTTATTAGCCCTATTGGGCCTAAATTTTTTGCTTCTGGGGTAATGTGAATAACAGCCGGGACACTTCCAGAAGCACCTGACATTCTTCCATCAGTAATAATCGCTATATCAAAGCCCTTTGATTGAAGAACATTTAATGGCGAAGTCAGTTTGTGAAGCTCTGGCATACCATTTGCTGATGGACCTTGGCCTCTTACTACAATTATTAAATCTTTATTTAATTCGCCTTCATTAAAGGCTTTTAAAACATCTTCCTGATCATCAAATACAACTGCAGGAGCTTTAACAACTTTATTAGGATTTTTGAGTGCAGAGGTTTTAATGACTCCCTTTCCAAGGTTTCCATTTAATAATTTCAATCCACCAGTTTGTCTGAAAGGATTGTTAATATCTCTAATAATACTTTGATCTAGAATTAATGATTTATTTTTCCATATTAGACTTTCATCTTGAATCTCTAATTTATTTCTATATACATCTAACCCATAACCTATAAGGGTTTGAACATCATTAAATAAATAACCCCCATCAAGCAGAGACCCTATAAATGCTGCAACACCTCCTGAGTTATGGAATTCATTTACATCAGCTGTTCCATTGGGATATACATTTGCAATTATAGGTGTGATAGCTGCTATCTCATCAATATCTTCTATGGTAATTTTAAAACCACCAGCCTCAGCCATCGCTATTAAGTGAATTGCTAAATTTGTAGACCCGCCGCTAGCAATTAAACCAACAATAGCATTAACCCAACTCTTTGAATCGAGCATTTCACCCATTTTTATACCTTTTTCTTTGAGGTTTAAAATGCATTCAACAGTTTTATCAATTAATAACTCTCTCTCTTTTGTGTTAGGTTGAAAAAATGATGCACTTGGTAGTTGAAGACCCATCACTTCCATTATTAACTGATTGGTATTAGCAGTGCCATAGAAGGTACAAGTGCCTGAACTATGATATGCAGATTGTTCAGATGATATCAATGTAGTCCTATCTATTTCTCCACTTGCATACTTTTTTCTGTTAGCTGATTTTTCTTCATTTGAAATTCCAGTAGGCATAGGTCCAGCAGGAAGCATGGCTATTGGAAAGTGTCCAAATGAAAGAGCGCCTATAACTAATCCAGGTACAATTTTGTCACACACACCTAGACATATACCAGCATCAAAAACATTATGTGAAAAAGCTACAGCAGTAGATAAGGCAATCACATCTCTGCTAAATAATGAAAGCTCCATCCCAGGTTCACCCTGAGTAATTCCATCGCACATAGCAGGAACACCACCAGCAACTCTTGCTATAGCATTTCTCTTTTCTGATGAATTTTTAATAACATCTGGATAGTCCTTTAAGGGGGCATGAGCTGAAAGCATATCATTGTATGCAGTAACTATACCGATTACTGTCCCACCATTAGCTCCTTGATCTTGTTGTGCTTTGTCACATGAAGCAAAGGCATGAGCGATATTACTGCATCCCATATTATCTCTTGCAGATTTTGATTGCTTTGAAGAGAATTTTATTTTTTCTAAATAATTAGACCTTAAATCTTTACTTCTTTCTTCGATTCGATCCTTAATATGTATTAATTGCTTATTCATGTTTATTTTTTTGTTGATCCATTTTTCCAAGATCTAAAATCTCTTTTTAAAAGTAAATCTGCATTCGATGGACCCCAACCACCAGATATGTAATCATCCATAGGGACATCTTGAGATTTCCATAGATTAATAATGTTATCTATCCACTTCCATGATGCTTCAATCTCATCACGTCTTACAAATAATGATGGATTACCTCTGATAACATCTAAAAGCAATCTTTCATAACAATCCTGATGACCTAATTCATGATAGTCATGCAAATTTAAATCCAATGGAAGTTCTTCTAAATCATATCCAGACACGCCAGGTTGCTTAGTATTTAACTTTAAATCAATACCTTCGTCAGGGTGTATTCTTAAAACAAGCTGGTCTGGTTTTAATGCAGCTTCTTTTGAAAAAATATTATGAGGTACAGATTTGTACCTAACAACTATCTCAGATGATTTTGAGTGCATCCTTTTTCCTGTTCTTAGATAAAAGGGAACGCCTGACCATCTCCAATTGTTAATTTCAAGCTTAAGAGCAACAAAGGTTTCAGTATTATTTTTTGCATCAACACCATTTTCATCCAAATAGGCGCATGCTGGCTCTCCTTTTGAGATACCATCAAGATACTGTGCTCTAACTGAATTTAAAGCAATTGTCTCTTCTGTAAAAGGTGCTAAGGACTTAAGAACTTTTAGCTTCTCGTCCCTTACCGATTCACTTTGAATCGATACTGGTGGCTCCATCGCAATTAAGCATAAAATCTGTAGTAAATGGTTTTGCACCATATCCCTCAAGGCACCAGTTTCATCGTAATAGCCACCGCGATCTTCAACACCCAAATCTTCTGCGACACTAATTTGAATATGGTCTATAGCTGAATTTGACCAGCTTTTCTCAAAAATAGTATTTGCAAATCTTAGCGCTAAAAGATTTTGCACTGCCTCTTTGCCTAAGTAATGATCTATTCTATAGATTTGGGTTTCATCAAAACCAGCTGATAATGAATTATTTATATCCTCTGCTGATTCGAGGTCTGTTCCAATAGGTTTTTCAACTACAACACGGCAATTATCTTGAATTAAATTATTTTCTTTTAAGCAGGTTGCTATTTGCTTATATAAATTTGGCGGAGTAGCTAAATAATATACAACAGCTTTATTAGTTGGAATATTATTAATATTTTTCCAATCTTCTTTTAAATTTATATCAATTTTTATATAACTCAATCTTTTAGAAAACCTTTTCCAAGCTTCGTCATTTTCATTAAATCCTGGAAAGTGCTTTGTTAATGATTCTTGAACCATCGAAGTATAGTCATCAACTGATATATTTCTTGATCCAAGGCCTATAATTTCACTATCGTTATTTATATTTCCAAGCGTTTCTTGTCTGAACATAGCAGGTATCAATTTTCTATTTGATAAATCTCCAGTTCCACCAAAAAGATATAAATTAAATGTATTAAGATCCATTGAAAGATTCCTTTAAAGATTGAATTTGATTTAATTGTTTAGATAGTTCTGAAACAAATCTTGCTGCATATGCTCCATTGATCACCCTATGATCATAGGAGAGTGAAACTGGTAAAAGCTTTTTATTAACAACTTTCTTATTATCTAAATAAAGGTTATCAAATGGTTTTGATAAGCCCAATATTGCAACTTCAGGTGGATTAATAATCGGTGTGAAGTATTTTCCACCAATTCCACTTAATGAGGATATTGTAAATGTTGCGCCTTTAAGCTGATCTACTTTAAGCTTTCTTTCTTTAGCTAGATTAGCTAAGCTCATTACATTGTCAGAAATTTCTAATATAGTCTTTTTATCTGCATCTTTAATATTTGGGACGATTAATCCTTCAGGAGTATCTACAGCAACACCAATATTAAAATAATCCTTTAAAACTACTGTATCTAAATTTTTATTTAAAGACGTGTTCATCAAAGGATACAGTTTTAAGGTTTCTACTGTAGCTTTGATAATGAATGCTAATGGAGAAACTTTTGTCTTATGTTGCTTGTTAAGATCTCCGCGCAAAGCTAATAAATCTGTTATGTCAGCATCGTCATGTTGAGTAACGTGAGGAATATTTATCCATGATGTATGAAGGTTTTTCGATGCTGTTTTTTGAAATTTTGAAAGTTTTTCAAAACTAACATTTCCCCATTTTGAAAAATCTACATCTGGTTGAGAATGTTGAAACCCGACCTGAGTTGAACCACTATTTAACCTTTGTGAAACAAATGCGTGAAGATCTTCTTTTAAAATTCTGCCTTTTGGACCAGAACCCTTAACCTCTAATAAGTTTATTCCGAACTCTCTAGCAAGTTTTCTAGTTGCTGGTCCTGAATGTACTGATGAATTTTTATAGTTTATTGGTTGAATATTTTGGTTTATTTTTTGAGTCGCTTCTTCAACTTTATCTGCTTTAGTCTCATCAGTTTTAGTGACGATATTTTCAATTTTATTAGTTTTTTTATAGGCTTTTTTTATAGTTTCAATCTCTACAAAAGGCGTTCCTTGTTTGACCATATCACCAACGTTAATGAGGATATTTTTAACCTCTCCGTTAACCGAAGCAGGTATTTCCATTGCCGCTTTGTCAGTTTCAAGAATCATAATTGAATCTTCGGACTCAACTTTTTGACCCACCTCTACACAAACTTCAATTACCTCTACCTCATCAACATCACCAAGATCAGGAATTAAAGGTTTAGCTAAAGATATCTCATCACCAGAAGTATTATCTGTTATTTCTTCATTTGAATCAGTTAGATTATCTTCATCCTTATCTTCAGACGTATCTATTTCCTCTGTTGATGTTTCGAAAACCTCTATCTCTACAAAAGGCGTTCCTTGTTTGACCATATCACCAACGTTAATGAGGATATTTTTAACCTCTCCGTTAACCGAAGCAGGTATTTCCATTGCCGCTTTGTCAGTTTCAAGAATCATAATTGAATCTTCGGACTCAACTTTTTGACCCACCTCTACACAAACTTCAATTACCTCTACCTCATCAACATCACCAAGATCAGGAATATTAATTTGGTTAATAATGGACATTAAACTTCCCAAGGATTTGGCTTTAATGGATCAACCTCAATATCATCATAAATCTTCTTGAGCTGTGTTTTATCCATTATTTTATTTTTGTGAAGAGTATATGCAGCTGCTCGAACTATACTATTAGCATCAATCTCAAAAAACTCTCTTAGACTTTCTCGTGAATCACTTCTACCAAAACCATCTGTACCTAAAACTGTGTAATCAGACTTAATATAAGGTCGAATTTGTTCTGCATATGATCGCATATAGTCAGTTGAAGCAACAATAGGAATTGAATTATTTTCAAAACACTCTTCAACATATGTTTTTTGTTCTTTTTTAGTTGGATTTAATTGATTGATTCTTTCAATCTCCATCCCATCTTTACGAAGCAAATTAAAACTTGTAACACTCCATACTTCAGATTCAATGCCGTAAGTACTTAGCAACTCTTTAGCTTTAATAGATTCATTAAGGATAGAACCTGAACCAAGAAGTCTTATAACTGGTTTTTTTGCAGGTAATAATTTATACATACCTTTAATAATTCCTTCTTCAGCTCCCTTTGGCATTGGCGGATGCTCATAGTTTTCATTCATTGTTGTGATGTAATAAAAATAATTTTTTTGTTCAACATACATTTTTTGAATGCCATCTTTAATAATCACTGCGATTTCGTATGAAAAAGTAGGATCATAAGATAAACAATTAGGAATAGTTGATGAAAGGATATGACTATGTCCATCTTGATGTTGAAGCCCTTCACCATTAAGTGTTGTTCTGCCAGATGTTGCGCCAATTAAAAAACCTTTTGCCTGGGAATCTCCAGCTGCCCATGCCAAATCATGAATTCTTTGAAATCCAAACATTGAATAAAATAAATAAAATGGGATCATTGGAAAGTCATAATTTGTGTAAGCTGTTGCCAAAGCAGTCCATGCAGAAAAGGCTCCAGCTTCAGTAATACCCTCCTCAAGCATCACACCTTCTTTAGATTCCTTATACCACATAACCTTATCCGCATCTTCAGGCTCATAATTTTGACCAGCAGATGAATAAATACCTACTTGTCTGAATAATGCCTCCATACCAAAAGTTCGAGCTTCATCAGGAACAATTGGGACAATTCTTTTACCTAATTCTTTATCTTTTAATAAATCTGTTATAACTCTGACAGTCGCCATTGTGGTTGAAATAGTTCTTCCTTCTGAACCCTGATAAAGTTTTGAAAATAACTTATCATCTGGCATTTTTAAAACTTTAGATTCTTTCCTTCTTCTAGGAATAGGTCCGCCAAGCTTAGCTCTAGTTTTCTTAAGATACTGCATTTCAGGTGAATCTTCAGGCGGTCTTACATATGGTATTTGTTCAATATCTTCATCTGTAACAGGTATATTAAATTTATCTCTGAATGCTTTGATATTATCCAATGATAATTTTTTAACTTGATGAGTTGTATTATCGGCCTCTCTTGAACCAACCCCATAACCTTTTGTTGTAAGAGCTAAAATTACTGTTGGAGCTCCTGATGAATTTACAGCTTTATGATATGCAGCATAGACTTTATAAGGATCATGGCCACCTCTATTTAGTCTATATATATCTTCATCAGTCAAATCTTCAACAATTTTTAAGACATCAGGATCTTTAGCAAAGAAATTTTCTCTAGTGTATGCACCACCTTTGGCTTTGAAGTTTTGCATTTCTCCGTCAAGAACTGCATCCATAATATCTTGAAGCTTACCTTCTTTATCTTTAGCCATTATTGGGTCCCATTTTCTTCCCCAAACAACTTTAATCACATTCCATCCAGCACCCCTAAATGACCCCTCTAATTCTTGAATAATTTTTCCATTTCCTCTTACAGGTCCATCAAGCCTTTGCAAATTACAATTAATAACAAAAATTAAATTCTCAAGACTTTCTCTTCCTGCAAGCGCAATAGCACCTTTTGACTCCGGTTCATCCATTTCACCATCACCGCAAAAGACCCATACTTTTCTATCATTTCTTGGAACAAGTCCTCTTGCTGACATATATCTCATGATGTGAGCTTGATAAATACCCATAATTGGACCCAACCCCATTGATACTGTTGGGAATTGCCAATATTCTGGCATCAACCATGGATGAGGATATGAAGAAAGTCCTGGTTTTTTAACTTCTCTTCTGAAATTATCTAGATCCTCTTCATGCAAATAACCTTCAAGAAAAGATCTTGCATATATACCGGGAGAAGAATGTCCTTGGTAATATATTAAATCTTCCAGTTGACCTTCAGATCCTCTAAAAAAATAATTAAAACCTACATCATATAATGTAGCAGCGGACGAAAATGTTGAAATGTGGCCGCCTAAATCATCATCATTCTTATTTGCTCTCAAAACAAGAGCTAATGCGTTCCACCTGATAAGAGACCTAATTCTTCTTTCCATAAACAAATCACCAGGCATTTGAGCTTCATCTTTTACAGGAATAGAGTTTCTAAATGGTGTTGTTAAATTATATGTTGGTATTGCGCCTTCTTCGTTCAATCTTTTGGCTAGCTTTGTCATTAGGAAGGATGCTCTATCTACTCCCTCCTCATCAATTACACTATTAATTGCTTCTAACCATTCGCTCGTTTCTATCGGATCTTTATCTTCTGGATTCATATAAATACTTTAAAATGTATGCATAATTTTACGACAGATTATGTTAAAAATATACAATATCTTGCATTTATGTTAAATATTGTAAATAAATTACAAATCTATATAATTATCAGAATGATTCTAGACACATTAGTAAATGGAGAAGTTAAGTTAAGTAAATCTGAAAAATGGATAGCTTTATCTGTTTTAAATAATCCAACTAAAGTAATGAATCAATCAATTACATCACTCGCGGAAGAGGCTGGAGTAAGTTTACCTACTGTTAATCGGTTTTGTAAGAAACTGGGTTTTGATGGCTACCCTGCTTTTAAAATTCAAATAGCTCAAGAAATTACTAACACAAATGAGCTCCTTGATAGATTTAATGTGGACAAAGATACCCCGGAAGTAGTTAAAAGAGTTATGACCGACATTCAGTCAACAATTGTAAATGTCGGTCAAAATTTAAATGCTGAATCAATAGATAAAGCCACTGATTTATTAGCAAATGCTCAAAGTATTACCTTCTTCGGTTTAGGTGGATCCGGTCCTGTTGCTTTAGATGCTCAGCATAAATTTTTTAGATTCGGAGTACCTGTAGTTGCTCATACCGACTATATAAATCAAAGAATGATAGTCTCAATGATGAAAGAAGGTGACGTTCTTGTATTAATTTCATTTACAGGGAGAACTGCTGAAATTGTTGAAACTGCAAAAATAGCTAAGAAAAATGGTGTAAAAACAATTGCATTAACTTCTGATGACTCCCCTCTTGCAAGACTTTCTAATGTAGTGCTTCACATTCATACTCACCTAGAAAATAACCTTCACATACCTATGACATCAAGATTAGCTCATTTAGCAATTATTGACATTCTATCTGCTACTGTTCAAGCAAGGTTTGGTAAAGTTTTTGATAGCAGAAAGGATGAAGTTATTAAAAATATCGAAAAAACTAGAGTTTAATTTAATTATCTATTTAAGTTTTTAAGTAAAAGTGTTCTTAACTCTTTTGCTAAATCATCATTTATTTCCTTATGTGAACCATTTAATTCAGCAGGTATATGGTCAAAATTTTTATTATCAAAATTAAAGACATAGTGATTAAACATATTTATCCAATTTTGTTTTTGATGTTCAGGCAAGTCTCTCAATGAAATAATAGAATGCATTAGTGCATCCATTGGGTTACCCATGTAACTTGGTATATCTCTCCACCAATAATTAACAAGAATATTTAAATCACCAAAACTTTCTACTTGATGCCACCATAAACTTGGAATAAAAATACCATCTCCAGGCTCAAGAATAGCCTGCATTCCATGAGACTCGGCTTCTTTAAATTTTGGATATTTTTCATAGTCAGGGTTTTCAATATCTACAAGACTAATAGGCTGTCCTGCTGGAGTGAGTTCTAAAGGTCCTATATACATATTTTTGAGTTGTGATGGAGGAAAAAGTGTAAATTTTCTTTTTCCTGAACATACAAAAGCAATATTATCTGGCACATCAAAATGAGTAGGAACAATAGTTTTATTCCCAACCCAAATACTTTTAAGTGGATTTACGTCTCCTATAAAAAAATTATTATCTTGATCAAATCCAGGCAATACATAGTCCAAAGTCGTTGAACCCATGTATATAGTTCCAGGATTACTTATTTTTTGAGATTCCAATATTGTTTCTAAAACTAAATCTAGTGTGCTTTCTAGTTGTTCAAAACTCATTTGATTTTGATTATTGCCGTATGTAAACTTGTTACCCTTTTCTGGTTTACTGGCAAAGGCAATAATTCTGTCACTTTCATAAAAATATAAAAGATATTCACAAATCTTTTCGATTGTATCAGTAGATTTCTTTACGATTGGCCAATCAGATACTATCCCTCTTATAACAACCGGATTTTCTGATTGAAGAATGTCGAGTGAAAAATCACTAGCATTTATTTCATTTAAATTTTTATATTCCATTAGGTTATTTACTTCTTTTAAGAGATATTAATTTATTAACATTTCCAATTGAGGCTCCAATCATATAAATATGTTGTAAGTATTTATGAATATGTAGTTTGTATAAGTTTTCTTTGTCTAGATTTTTAAGTTTTTCTTCATCAATAACATATAGACCTTTTAGCTCATGAGATTCATCTTCATTAAAATCTATTTTTATGTCAGCAAGCTTTAGTAAATCAAGATTTGAGATTTCTTTGCAAAAAATATCTACAGCATTTGCTTCTTTATGAATTGTTGAAAGAATATTATTAATATGATTTAAATATTCAGAATTTCCTCCATGCTCAAGGAATATTTCATTTCCTTCAGATTCATTTATTCCAGGATGATCTAAATCAATATGCAAGATTTTATTTTCACTCGGTATACCATTCACAACTTCTTTTTGAGAGCCAATGTAAAAAGGGAGTCTTTGAATGCTTAAAGGAACATATCTTGAGATCCAAACTCCTTTGCCTAAAAATAAATTTTCATTTTCTTTAAAACCAAGAAGAGCTATCGTTTGCCAAGTATCGTTATCTTTATCTTTAGTAAAAAAAATTGGATAGTCTGATTGCAAGGAAGTGTACTCGAGCGGATATACTGGACAAAAATTATAATCAAAACCACTATCAATTTTATAAACAGAATTTACTCTTAATTTTGCATGCTGTTTATTATTTAATGCTTCTAATTTCATAACCTATTATACAAAAAAAGGCTGCTTTTAATTAATAAAAGCAGCCTTAAAAATTTAATTAAAGTGGGGAGACTCTAATTAAAATTTATACCTAGCACCTACTATGTATGTAGTTCCATACTGTCCTAGTGATGATAATTGCTCTTTATATCTAATATAAGTTCTAATTGTTTCACCGGTTAGGTTAAGGCCTTGGGCATATACTTCAAAGTTGTCATTAACATTATATGAAGCATTAAGATCCCACTGCTCATACTCTTCAGTATAAACAGGTGAAGAATGCTGATCGAATCCACCTAAGAATTCGTCTCTCCAGTTCCATGAAAGTCTGACTGAATATTTATCAGTTTCATAAAAACCTGAAAGGTTTGCAGAGTCATTCATACCAGTTAATGCAAACTGATAATCTAAAGCTTCTCTGTCAGCTTCTAAATCACCGTTAACAGTTGTGTAGTTTGCTGTAACACCAAAACCATCTCCAAAGAGATGTTGTCCAGCAAATTCAAAACCGTAAAGTAATCCAGACTCTTCATTAACAGTTCTTGATATATTAAAGATAGCCAAAGGATCATCTCCATCAGGAAGAAGGTCTACACCACTAACCCCACCTGAAAGACAGTTGTATACTTTTAAATCAGTATTTTCACCTGCAGCTCTACAAGCTTCAGCAGCTTGTCCAACATATATATCACGAATACCATTTACACTTTCTTGTGTAATTCTTGTTTGAAGGAAATTGTCAACAATTTTTCTCCAATACCCAATAGCAAAGTAACTTCCATCAGCATAATAATTTTCATATGTTAAATCTAAATTATCAGCAACATATGGCATTAAACTTGGATTACCAACTACTGCATTTCTTTGATTAACCTGAGGATTACCAACAAAATCTGTAGTAGATCTTAGGTTTCCAATACCAGGTCTAGAGATGCTTCTGCTATATGAAAATCTAACGACTTCATTGTCAGAAATACCAATTTTAGAATCAAAGCTTGGTAAGAAGAATTTATTTGAACCAGCTCCCTCAGTGAAACCTTTCTCACCTTCTACATAACTAAATTCATTTCCTCCAACCCAAGCAATATTTGTCACTGGAGTTTCTAAACCAGAAGCTGTTACATCAGTAGATTCGTATCTAAGTCCAGTAACAATATCAACAGGCATTCCATTAAATTCAGTTTCAAAATTAAACTGAACATAATAAGAATTTGTTTCCTCTTTTACTCTTGCATCAGAGTCAATAGGTCCTGCGTTTATATTTCCTGAACCGTCAGCATTTCTATAATCTGATCCCCATGAGCTTGCATTACAGCAATCAATCCAATCACCTGTATTATAAAAACCTTCATAAAAAGCAATTAATTGACTCCATGTGGTTCCATAGTAATATGTTGGTCCTTGTCCGCTATTAGAAGCATCACTTAAAATACTCCCAACATTTTCTCTAGTCCACATTGCATCTTCAGCATAATCAGCAGAAGACAACCACCAACCAGCAGGAAGCTGACCTGAATACATATTTTGGTTTAACCAATCCTGTTCAGCGCTTGCATATCCAAATTTTATAGATCTTAAAGCACTATCATCATCTGAGTTTTCCCACAAAGCTGATAAATGCATTTGACTCATTTCGTTTTCAGAATAATAGTCACTTGATGCACCAAATAAAGTACCGATATCACTAGCTTCAAATTCATCTTTACCAGCTACGTTAAAGTTGAAAACATGAACTCCTGAGCTAGGATATGTAGCAGTTTTTGTGCCAATACATGCTGTACCACCAAAACAGGTGTTACCAGTAATCAAAAATGTATCACTTCCTACTTCTGGAGCACCTTTTCCTTCGGCAGTTGAATCATGTGCATCAAAAGTTACAGTTAAGTTATCTGAAGCATTCCACTCTAAGTTAAAACCTAAAGAATCATTAGTATTAATAAGGCCGCCTTTAGACATGTTACTTGCATAGTCGCCACCGGATTCTGTAACAGTTGTAAAAGTACCATTTTCATTGGTAACAGCATTTACGACATTTCCGCCACCAACAAACCATATACCAATAGATCTTCTGTCAGAGAAAAAGTCTCTCTTTGAATGTGTGTAGTCAACTGTTGCTCTAACATCATCACTAGCTTGCCACTGGATAGTAACCTGAGCATTAGTTCTCTCTGTTTGGTTATCTAGCCACTGATAGTCAGCATCCTGCGGATACCAAGTTGTAGACTTAGTGCTATTATTTGTCCAAACTGCTGGATCAATTCCACCAGTATTAAAATTTGGCAACCAAGTGTTAACCCTAGCTTTCTCTTCCCTATTGTGTCTTTCTTGAGAAGAAGCAGATATAGATACACCGATAGTATCATCAGCAAAAGTATTACTATAAATACCCATAATTTGTGGTGTAGTATCATCACCCATGACGCTATAAGCATCTACAAGTGAAGCATCAAGAACACCAACAAAACCAGGAGCATCAAGCGGTCTTGTAGTTACCATATTGACAGTAGAACCAATACCACCTGTTGGGATTGCAGCATTACCTGTTTTATAAACTTCAACAGCGGCAATTCCAAAAGGAGAAATATCAGCAAAATCAAAAGATCTACCGCCAACTGTTGGCATACTTCTTCCATTTAAAGTAACAAGGTTATATTCTGGCCCTAAACCACGAACAGTGACTCGAGAACCCTCTCCATTGAATCTATCGATAGATACACCAGATATTCTTGCTAAAGATTCAGCTAAGTTAGTATCAGGATATTTACCAATATCTTCTGCTGTAATAGCGTCAACGACACCATCAGCATTTCTTTTTCTATCTAGCGCAGATTTTAAACTTTGCGCATAAGAACCCAGAACAACAACTTCTTCGACAGACTCATCGTCCGTTGATTGGGCTATTGCAGGGACAGAAGCTAAAGAAAGAGCTAATCCAGATAGGACTACATCTCTCCTTGAGCCTATTTTATTAGTGTACATATGTTTCCCCCATATATATTTAATGTTGTATACACTCAGAGGTTCTGAATGTCTGAAAATAAAAATACATGAAATGTAAATTAATGCAAGTTTTTTATAAAAAATCTAGAAAAATGTAAATAATTAACAATTTAGTAGATATAGATACAAAAAAATAGTGTTTTAACGTAGTAAAACGTATTAAATTTACTTAATAAAAAAATGCTTTTTTATATAAAACTAGAAATCTTTGATAATTTTTATATCAACCTTATTTTGATTTAAAAGATAATACAGTGGCAATGATTTATCATATTTTGCTTGATTTAAAACTTCTAATTTTTTTTTTGCTAGACACAAGTAAGAAAATATTTTTTGATTCAAGAATCATTGAAAGATTCATGCTTGCTCTTTTATGACATGGATTGCCCATAGGTTCAGTAAAAAAAATTTCTGCATCTGATTCTAGATCAAAATATTCTGAGTTAGTTTCAATTAGTTTTGGAAATAAAGATGCGAAGTGTCCATCCTCCCCCATTCCTAAAAGCATGACACCAAAAGGTCTTTTTAAATTTATCAATTCTTTGGATTGGTTACATATTGATATGAAATTAGCATCCTTTGCCTTATCTTGAATTAATAAATCATTCACTAATTTTTCATTTGAATCATCATGATTGATATCTACAACTCTATCATCAACTAGAGATATAGTTATATTAGACCATCTAGTTTGCATTGCTGATAACTCTCTAAATATTTGTACAGGACTAGAGCCACCACTGACAATAAAAGCAGACTGTGCATTCTCACAAAGATCTTTTTCCAATTCATCAAAAATAATTTGAGATATATTTTCCATAATGATGTTATTGATTTAAATTAAATGAGTTTATGACGCCATCTATTACAAATTCAATTGCTAGGGCTCCCAATAAAAGACCAAAAATCTTTTGAACAACAGTTATGACTGTTGGGCCTAATTTAGATGATAGTTTTGCAGAAAGCCACATAGCAATTGTTGCAAATAAAACAGCTATCAATATTGGTAGATATGAAATAAATCCATCGAGAACACTTATATATGTTTCTTTTGAAATCAAAAGACTAGTTGCCATAGCTCCAGGTCCAGCTATTAGAGGTATAGATAATGGAAATATTGCTATAGATTGAATAGTTTCATCATCAATAGCAGTATCTGCAGTAGATTGTCTTCTAGTTTGCCTTTGATCAAAGACCATTTGAAATGCAATGACAATTAAAAATAATCCACCAATAATCCTAAAAGAATCCATACTTATGTTCATAGCAACAAGAATTGCATTTCCAAATAGCCAAAAAATAGATAAAACTATCAAAGAAACAATTGATGCTCTTATATAAATAGACTTAACTTGATGTTGAGTAAGCCCAGAGGTTAGCCCAGCAAAAATTGGTACTAATGAAATTGGATCAATGGCCACAAACATTAAAATTGTGCTTTCAATGAATGTATCAAACATTTTAGAGATTAATTATTTGTATAGCTTCAGAGTGTTCCTCAGAAAAAATACTTGAAACCATGATAAATTTTAAATTCTCTTTGTTGGTGCCGTAATACTTCCTAAGAATCTTAGAAACATTTATTAATGTTTTATCATGATTTGATAAATTAGATAGATAAAATGGAATAGTAGAGCCAACTAAGGAAAGTTGATTTAATGTCTTCTTATTTCCTGTAAATGTGAAAATAGGAATTCCATGAGGTTTTGAATTAGAAATATAGTTGGCTGTCTTACCTGTTCTAGTAATTGCAATGATTCCATCAGCACCTATTGATTCGGCTAAATTTTTTGCCGCTACTCCAATATGCTGCCAATCTGAGTTCGGCATAAAGCTGCTTTCATAACCCAAAGTTCTAAATTTTTCAGTTTTCTCAGCAATTGATTTAAGAAAATTTACACACTCGAATGGATATTTACCAATGCTTGTTTCACCAGAAAGCATTATTGCATCTGCGCCCTCGTATATAGCGTTTGCAATATCTGTAACTTCAGCCCTAGTTGGAGTTGGGTTTTCAATCATTGATTCAAGCAAATGAGTAGCAACAATTGATCTTCTTCCCCACTTTGCACATGCATACATTATTCTTCTTTGTATATTAGGTAAATCGACTAGACTAGTTTCTATACCTAAGTCTCCTCTTGCTACCATAACACCCCATGAAGCTCTACTTATATCATGAATATTATCTAAGCCTTCTTGATTCTCAATCTTGGCTATAATTTTTGCTTTTGATTTTTTCTTATCAAGTATTTCTTGAAGCTTTTCTAAATCTTCGGTATTTCTTACAAAAGATAATGCAATGAAATCAACTTTGTTTTTTATCCCAAAGGCAATATCATCAAGATCTTTAGATGTTAATGATGGGAGGTTGACCCTAACACCTGGTAAATTCACATGTCTTTTTGATCCAAGCTTTCCACCATCTAGAACCTTACAGCGAAGTGTCTCTTCATCTTTAGATAAAACCATAAAATTAATCAGCCCATTATCAACTGAGATTCTAGAACCCTCACTTACACTATGAATTAAGTCTTTGTAATTAATTTTTATTGATGATGTCTCAACATCAACCTCATCACGAACTGTTAAGGTAACTTCCTCACCAACATTTAACTCTAATGGAAGCTCTGTATCACCTGTTCTAATCTCTGGGCCTTGAGTATCAAGAAGAATACCAATTTTTCCTGAATTTAATTTTGATTCTTTATTTATTTTATTAATGCGGTCAATTATTAATTGAGCGGATTTATGAGTTGCATGAGACATGTTTATTCTTGCTACATTCATGCCATTATTATGAAGTTTTCTAAGCGCAGTTAGACTTTCAGTTACAGGACCAATAGTGCAAATAATTTTTGTTCTTGTAAATTTCATAACAGCTCTCTAAAGCAGGAAGTATATACCTTTAGAGAAATTTTATGCTGTTTCTTTAAGAGAAATAGCAGAAATTTCTTTAATATATAATGATAATTCTATCATTCTCTTTGAGAAACCCCATTCATTATCATACCAAGCAAGAATTTTAGTTTGATTTCCTATTTGATAGAGATGGTTGCTATCAAAAATAGATGATGAAGGGTTATGATTGAAATCAGTACTTACAAGAGGTAAATCGCAAACCGATAAGATTCCTTTGTATTCACTATTAGCTGCATTTCTAATTATCTCAATTAATTCATCAAGACTGAATGATTTTTCCGTTTCAAAGGTGAAATCTAACATAGAAACATTTAATGTAGGCACTCTTGTTGCCATACCATTAAGTTTTCCATCAAGCTCAGGGATTACTAAGCCAATTGCTTTTGCAGCTCCTGTTTTAGATGGAATGATTGATGCTGATGCTGCTCTTGCTCTATACAAATCAACATGGGCTACATCTAATAAACTCTGATCATTTGTACTTGCATGAACTGTGTTAACAAGACCACTTTTTATTGTGTAATTTTCATGAATAATTTTAGCAAGTGGTGCTAAGCAGTTTGTTGTACATGAAGCATTAGAAATAATTAAGTCATCGTCTGATAATTCATTATGGTTAACGCCAAATACTATGGTTTTATCAGGACTTTGTGCAGGAGCTGAAATTAATACCTTCTTTGCTCCAGCCTCAATATGGTCTGAAGCAGCTTCTTTAGATGTAAATATTCCAGTACATTCAAAAACTATATCTATTTCAAGCTCTTTCCATGGCAAATCTGCAGGATTTCTTTCTGAGAAATATTTAATAGATGATTGATCTATTTTTATTTCATTATTTTCAGTTTTTATCTCATTGTTAATCGATCCATGAATAGAATCATATTTAAGCAAATGAGCATTTGATTCTATTTTTCCTAAATCATTGATGGCTACTAACTCTAACTCACCACCTTGGTTTGAAAGATACCCAGCTTCAATTAGATGCCTAGTAATATTTTTACCTATTCTTCCAAATCCGTTAATTGCAATTTTCATAATTAAATAAAAGGTTATTTCTAAATGTAAATTATTTACAATATTTTAAATTAATATGATATATTGTATAATATTTTCATTAATATACAAAATTAACCTAGTTATAAAAGTAGGTTTTTTTAAATAATACTTAATAATCTTTATGAGCGAATTAATTTCTTCAGGAATAAATCTCATGCTTACCGGCATGATTACTGTATTTATTTTCTTGACAATATTAATAACATTAATAAATACATCAGCCCTTCTCCTTAAAGATGATATTAAAACTGAAAAAGTAAATACAAATATGCCCTCTGGTAAAAAATCTAATGAAGTACCTGAAGAGCATTTAAAAATAATAAATTTAATTAATAAGAGAATCTTTAATGGATAAGAAAAAAATAGGAGTCACAGAAGTAGTACTGAGAGATGGTCATCAATCATTGTTGGCCACAAGACTTAGATACGAAGATATGGAATCTATTCTGTCTCATATGGATTCAATAGGGTTTTGGTCAGTTGAGTCATGGGGAGGAGCAATCTTTGATTCATGTATAAGATATCTTGGCGAAGACCCATGGGAAAGAATTAGAAATATAAAGTCAAAAATGCCTAACACACCTCAGCAGATGCTTTTAAGAGGTCAAAATCTTCTTGGATACAAGCATTACTCTGATGAAATTGTGTTTAAATTTATTGAAAAATCTAAAGAGAATGGTGTTGATGTTTTTAGAATTTTTGATGCCTTAAATGACACAAGAAATATGAAAACTGCAATAAAAGCTACCATTGATATAGATGGTCATGCTCAGGGCACTATGTCCTATACAACAAGCCCAGTTCATAATATGCAAACATGGCTAGATTTAGCTAATAAGCTTCAAGATCTTGGATGTCATACACTTGCTATAAAAGATATGGCTGGACTACTAGATCCATATGTTGGATATGAGCTTGTTTCTAAACTTAAAGAAAGCATTGAGATTCCTATTCATCTTCATAGTCATGCAACTACAGGAATGTCTACAACAACTGCAATTAAGTGTATCGAAGCAGGATTAGATAATGTTGATACGTCAATTTCATCAATGAGTATGACCTACGGGCATTCAGCAACTGAGACGATAGTCGGTATATTAAAAGACACACAATATGAAACAGATATTAAGATAGATAACTTAGCTCTAATTGCGAAGCACTTTAGAGAGGTTAGAAAAAAATATGCTGATTTTGAAGGATCTCTTAAAGGTGTTGATGCAAGGATAATTACTTCTCAAGTTCCTGGAGGAATGCTTACAAATCTTGAAAGTCAACTTAAAGAACAAAATGCAGTTGATAAATTTGATGAAGTTATAGATGAGATTCCAAATGTTCGCTCTGATTTAGGATACATACCGCTTGTAACTCCAACATCACAAATTGTAGGAACGCAGGCAGTAATAAATGTGCTAAATAATGAAAGATATAAGGTTATAACAAAGGAAACTCAAGCCATTCTAAAAGGTGAATATGGTAAAACTCCTGCAGATGTTGATAAAAAATTACAGGATAAAGTTCTTGGTGATGAAGATCCAATAACATGCCGTCCTGCAGATCTCATAGATGAAAATGAGTATAAACTCACGAAAGCAAAGTATTTAAAATCACTAGAAGAAAATAATATTAGCGTTGATGATACTGAAGAAAATATACTTATCTATACCCTCTTTCCTGAAATAGGATTAAAGTTCTTAGAGAATAAAGAAAATAAAGATTATTTCGAAAAATCTCCATCTCAGTTAAGTGAAGAAAAAAATGGATATTATAAGGTTGTAATAGATGAAACAGATTATCTGGTAAAGTATTCACAAACTGATGAACCAGAAATAATAAACAGTAATTCAAATTTAGAACTTCAATCAAATAATGAGCCTGTATCAGATGAAACTGGTATGGTTGTAAATGCTCCACTAGCTGGAAATATTTTTAGAATTGAAAAAAATGTTGGAGATACTGTTAGTGATGATGAAACCATTATTGTTTTAGAAGCAATGAAAATGGAGACAACAATTAAAACACCAACTAGCGGAAAAATTAAACAAATCTTCATCAAAAATGGTGACAAAGTCCAATCAGGCGATCCTTTATTTGAGGTAGTTTAATGAACTTAATTGAATTTTTTTCAACTCTTGGAATATTTAGTATAACAATAGAGCAATCTATAATGATTCTTGTTGGATTGCTTTTGATATACCTGGCAATAAACAAGAAATTTGAACCACTACTGCTGCTGCCAATTGGATTTGGTGCTTTATTAACAAATATTCCTGAAATTGGTTTATCTATGAGTCCAATAGAAAAACTTATTTATGCCAATAATCCCGGTGAAATAAGAACTGTTATTTCTGAACTATCTATTAGTGGATTTAATCTTTCAGAATTTTTAAAGAACGCATCATTTAGTGAACTTCAACACTTAAATATTGCTGCACAAAATTTAGGCTATAGTCCTGGCATCTTATATATATTTTATGAAACTGCCATTGGATCAGGTATAGCTCCATTATTAATTTTTATGGGTGTTGGTGCCATGACAGATTTTGGTCCGCTTTTGGCAAACCCAAAGACATTAATTTTGGGTGCTGCTGCGCAGTTTGGTATTTTTGCAACAGTTATGGGCGCCCTTCTATTAGATTATTATGGACTTATAGAATTCACTTTAAAGCAAGCTGCTGCAACTGGCATAATTGGCGGTGCTGATGGTCCAACTGCTATATATGTTTCATCAATCCTCGCGCCTGAATTGTTAGGACCAATTGCTGTAGCTGCATACTCATATATGGCTTTAGTTCCATTAATTCAGCCACCAATAATGAAAGCTTTAACAACAGAAGATGAGAGAACTATTTCTATGGTTCAACTAAGGAAAGTATCTCAAAAAGAAAAAATAGTGTTTCCAATCATGCTTTTTTTACTTGTTGGGTTATTGCTGCCTAGTGCGGCACCACTATTAGGTATGCTATGTCTTGGAAATCTAATGAAAGAATCTTTAGTGGTTGATAGATTAAGTGATGTTGCTCAGAATTCTTTGATTAATATAGTTACAATATTTTTAGGTTTATCTGTCGGATCAAAACTTGCAGCAGATAAATTTTTATCACCTGAAACCTTGGGTATTTTAATTCTAGGTATGGTGGCATTTGCTATTGGGACTGCAGCTGGAGTTTTAGTAGCAAAACTTATAAATGTATTTAGTAAAACTAAGATTAATCCATTAATTGGAGCAGCTGGAGTCTCCGCAGTTCCAATGGCAGCTAGGGTTGTGAATAAAGTTGGACTTGAATACAACTCACAAAATCATCTGCTGATGCATGCAATGGGCCCAAATATAGCCGGTGTTATAGGTTCTGCAGTTGCTGCAGGTGTAATGATTAAATTCTTAAGCTAAATTCTAGGCGAAAAAAAACAGAGACTAGCTCTGTTTCTTTAAGTTCGAGATCCTTAGGGGTCCAAAGTGAGATTTTCTCTGGCTCCTTGAGTTCTTTCTCTTGAACTCTTGGTGGGTTACTAAGCTCTTTTTTATCGTCGACTCTTAGCAACGCTTTCACCCTATGGGCTCTTCCTCCTTGACCTCTCTAACTCCCGTCTGCAGTTGATTGTTAGTCGGAATCAAGTTGGTCTATTAAATATACTCCTTTTAGAATTTATGTCAACACTTTATTTAAAAAAAAATAATATTTTTTTAAATTATTTTTTGATGATAAAAAAATACTACAATATATATAAATAATATAATTAATTTAGATATGTTTTTACCAAAGAAAGATCCTATCTCTGAATACAAATCACCGTCTAGATCATTAAAAAAAATTGCTGATATAGCATCTCAAATACCAAAACTTTTGCTCACAGGTACAGTTCAAAGCACAATTAATAAGTTAAAGCCAAACGATCTATCAGTAAATAATTTGATTAAAAGTAAAAACGAAAAAGAGATCAAGCTAGCCATGGTTCACATAAGCTTTATATCACATGCTTATATTTGGGGTTCAAATAGTCCTGCTAATATTTTACCTGAATCCTTATCGAGACCCTGGGTCCAATTATCAAATTATTTAGGTAGGCCCCCTATTCTAAGTTATGCTAGCTACTGTCTTGATAATTGGTATAGATTAAATACAAAAGAACCAATAAGCCTTGAAAATGTTGGCCTGTTAACGAACTTTCTTGGTGGTGTTGATGAAGACTGGTTTGTTACCATTCATGTTTGTATAGAAAATGCAGCATCAAAAGCTCTTAATGGTGCTCATGAACTATCAAGATTAAATAAAGATGATTCAATATCTACTTACTCAAAACATTTAAAGGATATTATTTCTTCTCTTAGAGATGTAAATTCCATATTTTCAAGAATGCCTGAGAAATGTGATCCTTATGTTTACTATCACAGAGTAAGGCCATTTATTTTTGGTACAAAAGATAATCCTGATTTAAAGAAAGGCTTAATATATCAAAATCAGTTTAATAATAAGCCACAGTTTTTTAGAGGAGAGACAGGCGCACAAAGCAGTATGATTCCTTTTTTAGATGGTGCCCTTGGTATTTATCATACCAATGATCATTTAAGACATTATCTTAATGAAATGCGAGACTATATGCCTCCTGAGCATAGAAAGCTAATAGAAGATGTAGAAACTAAGTCAAATGCTAAGCAGTATATTCATCAATCAAAAAAACTAACTAATGAATATAACAAATGCTTAGAGGAGATTAGAATTTTTCGAGCTCAGCATCTTGAATTTGCAGCTACATATATTCATAAACAATCTCAAATTAAGAATCCTTTTGGAAGAGGCGGTTCAACTATCACAGGTACGGGTGGCACACCTTTTATGAAGTATCTAAAGAAACATAGAGACGAAACTCAAAAACAAAAAATTAAATAATATATTTTTGTTTTAATTTTTACATAATCATTTATCACGCTAATATAGACTTTATTAATAACAGCAGCTAAAGATTTAAAATATAAATTTTATAGTTCATCATTTACTAAATCATAAGCAAAAAAAAGAGGGCCTAAGCCCTCTTTTTAATTAATAGATATTAATTAGAATTGAAGTGTATATTTTACAAATACTGTTCTTCCAAATACATCATATGTAGCTGGATAAGTATTTGATTGTTCTTGGTTATCACCTAAGATAGGTGTATCCACATCAAATAAGTTATCAAATCCAATTAAGAAAGATCCATTGTTACCAACAGGACGTCTATAAGTCATGTCGATGTAGTCCTCTGAATCAAGTGTAGGAACAGCTAATGTGTAACCTAATGATTCATCATCATCAGATTCACCAATGTGTCTCCAAGTTACTTGAACAGTACCGCCCCACATATCTGTGACAGCAGTAAGTCTGTGAGACCACTCAGGGTTTGGCTCACCACACTCAGAACCGAATTCACCAGCACACTCAACAGGAGTATCACCAGCAAACGCAACAAATGTATTATCTTCTACTATTCCACCAACAAAGTTAAATCTAACATCTTTACCCATTATTGATGTGTCATATGAAGCTAAAATATCAACACCAGATACTTCATATGAAGCATTGTTTTGTGATAGTAAAGAAACATACTCAATTGTTCCATCAGCTCTTCTGTTAATAACTTCACAGAAAGGTGAACTTGCTCCGCTATTATTACCAGAGATTCCATAACATGTATTTAATACATTAGAAGCACTACCACCAAAAGCAGCAATAACATTCTCGATTTCAATATCATATGCATCAACAGAAACTGTTAAGCCAGGAATCACATCAGTTAGAACAACACCATAAGTCATAGTATCAGCTTCTTCTGGTTCAAGGTTTGGGTTACCACCAACGAGTGATCTTACCTGCTGTGCAGCTAAGTCAATTGCTTGAGTAAACACTTGATCAGCTGGAACACCTGTAGCAACACAAATTGCTCTAACAGCGTCAGTTTGAACCGTTCCTTTTGATGAACAAGGGTCATTTGCTGATGGGAAGTTTTCTCCTGCTGGAGAGTACAAAGCAGAAATACTTGGAGCTCTTACAGCAAAGTTGTAAGAAGTTCTAAGCTTAACCATGTCATTTAATTCGTAACCAGCATCTACCCTGTAAGTACCTTTACTTCCAAATGTATCGTAATCTGATTCTCTGTAAGCAACTGAACCACCTAATTTATCTGTAACAGGCAATGTTAACTCACCGTAAAGTTCAGTAACATCAAATCCGCCACCTGAAGCAGGAGATCCATTAAAACCAGCTATGTTACCAGTATGAAGATCTTGTGAAGGTCTGTAATCAGCATCTTCTGATCTCTTTTCCCAACCAGCTACGAATAATACATCACCACCAGGAAGATCAAATCCAGTATCTCCAGACAATGTTGCACCCATAGATTTAAGGTGATAATCATAAGCTGAGGCAACTTTAATTGCTACATAATCAGCTGCAGCTTGTGAAATATTTTCTCTACCCCATAGATTCATTGGAGCACAAGAGCCACCACTAATACATACTGCATTACCATTAGCATCAGTTGTTACAAGTAGAGCATCTAAGAAAGCTGTTCTACTAACATTACCGTCTTGAGTACCAGAACCTTGCATCCAACCATCTGAATAGAAGACATCGAAAGCCATTCCATTAGATAATGTGCCGTCCATACCAATTGTAAATTGATGAGTATTAATTTGATCATCAGTGATTCTAGGTCCAACTTCAAGCATACGTCTTCTTAAGAATGCTGTACCTGTATCATCGATACCATCAGCATCACTATCCACACCATCACCAAAAGCTTCAGACAATATAGCCTGAGTAGCTGCTGGTAAGAATGGATTACCGTCTATTGAGAATTTAGATCCAGACTGGAATATAGGAGTAGGAGCTAACTGAGAAGGTACATTACTTGATGTAAAGTAAGCACTTCCATAAACTCTTTTTGTATCACTAATTTCATAATGACCTTTTACAGAAACTTGGTTTCTTGTTTGTGGTAGTTGAGCATAGTTAAATGGTGCATAGTTAAATGCATCTGTTGTAGCAGGATCACTGCTATAACATCTAATTGAACCATCTTTTTCAAAAGTTACACCTGAACTAGAACAACCCATAGTTGTGCCTGCTGCTACCGCACCACTGAAAATGTTTGTGTTTGGACCACCAGATGAACCACCATTATAGAGTCCACCAGCACCGTCATCCCACTGAGAGAAGAATGTGTAATCTCTATCTGCTTGGAAAACCTCTCCACGATCAGTGTGAGATACATTAAACACAACATTACCTTTTCCATCAGCAGTATTTGCACCGAAAGTAGCATCAGCTGAGAAAAGTGTTGTATCTGAATACTCAGTAGTCATTTCATAACCAGCATTCAATTGTACACCTTCGAAATCATCTTTAAGAATGAAGTTAACAACACCAGCAACAGCATCAGCACCGTAAACAGCCGAAGCACCACCAGTTAAAACGTCAACTCTTTCAATCATCGCGGTAGGAATATTGTTTATATCAACAGTCCCTCCCTGTGTTGATGGAACCATTCTTTTTCCATTCAATAGAACCAATGTTCTAGTAGAACCTAAGCCTCTAAGATCAACAGTAGCTATACCAGATCCTGGGTTATTTGAAGTTCTATCATTTCCTGGAATGATTTGTGGTAGTTGATTTAGAAGTGATTCAGCATTAACAGTACCTGTTAAAGTAAATTCTTCCGCCCCTAAAGAAGCAACAGGTGAATTTAACTCAAATTCTTGAGATGTAATTCTTGTACCCGTAGTAACAACTTCTTCAACATTATCTTCAGATTCATCTTGAGCTACTACATCAGTATTAAAAAATACAAATGTCAGTGCTAAGACTGAATATAAATAGTTTTTCTTATTTAACATACAATTCCCCTGTAGTTATGTTTTATTTAATTAAATATATATAAAACATATACGTTTTACATAATACGGACCATTGTGAACGCTTTTTTTTTAAAAAGCAAAGAAATATTCTATTTTTTTTTATATTTATAATTAATTATAAATTTTTAATATGTTTGTTTTTTGTTATTTCATCAAAATAAGAATTAATTTGATTTTTCTTTTACAATACACTTTTTAAATAATTTATGTCCTAATGTTATTAAAAGATAAAAAAATATTAATCACTGGCTTAGCTAATAAGTACTCTATTGCCTCTGGTATTGCTGCTGCAATGCATAGAGAAGGTGCAGATTTAGCTTTTACCTATCAAAATGAAAGATTACTCAAAAATTTAGAGCCTCTAGCTAACGAATACGGCTCAGATATACTAATTGAGTGCGATGTCTCAAGTGATGAATCCATTGAACAGTCTTTTAAAGAATTAAAAAAACATTGGGAAACTTTTGATGGCCTTGTTCATTCAATAGGGTTTGCCCCTGCAGATCAATTAACAGGTAATTTTGTAGATGTTACTACCAGAGAGGGTTTTCAAGTAGCTCATGATATAAGTTCCTATAGCTTCACAGCACTCGCCAAAGCATCTAAAGACATGCTTAATGATAGTTCTGCTTTGCTTACATTAACTTATTTAGGAGCAATGCAAACAATGCCAAATTACAATGTTATGGGTTTGGCTAAAGCTAGTTTAGAAGCAAATACCAGGTTTCTTGCTGCATCGCTGGGACCAAATAATATAAGAGTGAATGCTATTTCAGCTGGTCCAATTAAAACTCTTGCAGCATCAGGGGTAAAGAATTTTAGAAAAATGCTAGGACAACATTCCTCAAGGGCACCTCTTGGAAGAACAGTTACTATTGAAGAAGTCGGTAATGTTGCTGCTTTTCTATGTTCTAACTACGCAAG
>CACDVW010000013.1 GCA_902556355.1 uncultured SAR86 cluster bacterium | reverse complement strand
ACACCTTCCTTTTTTAGCAAACGTAGGATCAGTAAGTCCATACATTGGCTTATTGGGAACTGTTTGGGGAATTATGACCTCATTCCAAGGTTTATCCGATGCTACTCAAGCTACCATTAATGCCGTTGCTCCAGGGATATCAGAAGCACTAGTTGCAACTGCAATGGGGCTCTTTGCTGCCATACCTGCAGTTATTGCTTTTAATAAATATACTTCTGAACTTGAGACAATGAGTCAATCAACCCTTATTTTCTCAGAAGAGCTAGCAAGTATTTTTTATAAGCAATCTATAAAATAAATGATATACAGATTAGCAAAAAAAAAGACATTAAAGGCAGAGATAAATGTTGTGCCATATATAGATGTAATGTTGGTTTTGTTAATAATTTTCATGGTTTTGTCTCCGCTATTAATTCAAGGAATAGAGGTTAACTTACCCAATACAGATACAACAAAAATGTCCGTACAAAATGAACCTTTAGTAATTTCTATCAATAAAGAAGGTGAATATTTTATTAATGTTGGTGATGAGTCTTTGCCTATTGATCTAGAGGAGCTAAAAAGAAAATCTAGTGTAATTTTTGAAGCAAATCCTGAGATAGAAATAGTATTCCAAAGCGATAAGGATGTAATTTTCGATAGTGTAGCTAAGGCTATGGCTGCCGTTCAAAGTGTTGGTATTTCAAAAATAGGAATTGTCACAACAGGCTATGCAAATTAAATCTGATTATTTTGTAGCTTCTTTTATATCTTTTGTAATTCACGCAACAATAATTTTATATTTAACAGATTTTTTTTATTATGAAAAAAACACTAGACCTGTTTTAAGCAAGCCTGTAAATGTTGAGCTTTTATTTGAGAAAGCAGTGCCCAAAAAATCTTTACCAAAAAAAAATATTCAAAAAAAGACTATTGAACAAGCTCAAGTTAATCAAGTTGAGAATAAGATTGAATTAACTCCAGTTATTCCGGAGACAGATATTAATAATTTAATCAAAGAAGATGAATTAGCGCAGGAAAAATCTGACAATATTTTAATAAATGAGTACAGCAATTTGATAATCCAATCTATACAATCAGCCTGGATCAAGCCGCAAAATATTCAAGATGGGCTAGTATGCGATCTTAGAATGACAATCAATAAAAATGGCCGAGTAACTAGAATTGATTTAATAAAAAGTAGCGGCAACATAAGATTTGATAATTCTGCAATAAAAGCTATTTCGAGGGTTGAAACCTTCTCTTTCTTTAATAAAATCCCATTTAATTTATACCAAAACAATTTTAAAAATATAGTTATTACATTTAATCCTTCATGAAAAAAGCACTATTAATATTTATTCTATTTTCACAATCAATTATCTCAGAGTTGGTTTTAGAAATTACAAAAGGATCAGATGATCCATATTCAATAGCAATAATTAATTTTGATGGCCCAAAAAATATTAATAATCAAATTGGCTCTATAGTTAGCAATGACTTAAATAGGACTGGAGAGTTCCGTATTCTTAAAAATAATCAACTCCTGTCATCACCATCAAATCAAGACGAAATTAATTATGATGATTTTAAGTTATTAAATGTTGATTTTATTGTAATGGGTGCAGTCTCTCAGGAAGATAAAAGCAATATATCGGTTGCCTATGAAATTTATAGTGTTAATAAGAAATCTAAGATAAGAACTTCAACAGTATACGGCATTCCAAACAGATTAAGACAATTATCACACTATATTAGCGATGGAATATATGAAGAGGTAACAGGAATTAAAGGAGTTGCATCTACAAGATTGTTATATGTAACTGAGCAAATAATAGATAGTAAATCGTTATTTAAACTAGTTGTAGCCGACGCAGATGGTGAGAATGAACAAGTTCTTCTTAGGAGCAGGGAACCAATTATTTCTCCTTCATGGTCACCAGACTCAAAAGAAGTTGCATATGTTTCCTTTGAGACTGGCATGGCAAAAGTATATATACAAAATATTGCATCTGGATCAAGAGAGCTAGTTCTAGAAAATAATTCTCAAATAAGTTCTCCCTCATGGTCGCCAAATGGCAAGTTCCTATCACTGACTCTTTATCAGGATGGTAATGCTGAAATTTATATACTAAATCTTAAAAATAAAAATTTAACTAGATTAACCAATCATTATTCAATTGATACAGAATCTTCATGGTCACCTAACGGTTCAAAGATTATGTTTACCTCAGGCAGATCTGGCTCACCTCAGTTATATGAAATTAATTTAAGAAAATTTAACGCAACACCAAAAAGAATTACTTTTGAAGGGAACTATAATGCCAAAGGATCATATTTACCAAATGGTGAAGGTATTGTTTTTGTTCATCGTAAAGATAATAGTTTTCAGATAGCTTTAAAATACTTTAATGAAAATTTTGTACGTGCCCTTACTAAATCAAGATTAGATGAATCACCTAGTATTTCTCCTAACGGGAATGTGATAATCTATGCAATATCAGAAGATGGAACAGGGCTACTAGCTGGGCTAACTTTAAGCGGCGCTAGATTTAGGCTTCCAACTAAAATTGGACAAGTTAGAGAGCCTTCATGGTCTGGTTTTTTAAGATAATTTATGGAGAAAACATATGCTTAGTATTAAAAAAATTAGTAATATAAATTTATATAACTTACTTATTCTAGTTTTCTTAATTTCGTCTTGCTCAAGCATGAATGTAACCGAGGAAGTTGTATATGACGGAGGCATAAGAACAGTTGAAGCTTCTATGCAAGAAGATACTGAATTAGATTATGAGACAAAGGCAATTTTTACAAACGCAACGATTTATTTTGAGTTTGATAAATTCAATTTAAATAGCAAGTCTCTTCAAACCCTTAAAAGTGCTGTGTCAGCTATGAAAGACAATCAATCTATTCGTATCACAATTGCTGGACATGCAGATGAAAGAGGGACTAGAGAATACAATTTAGCTTTAGGACAAAGAAGAGCAGATGCTGTAAAAGATTATTTTGTTTTAAGTGGCATAGACAAAAACAGAATTAGTGTAAAAAGTTATGGCGAAGAAAAACCAGCATCATTTGGGTCTGATGAAGTTAGTTATTCTAAAAATAGAAGAGCAGAAATTAACTAAATAAATGTTTAAACAAAGAATAATATTTTCATTATTTTTTATATATTCATCTTTTTTAATTTCTGAGGATGATAATGTAGAAGTTGATTTATTATTTTTAAAAATACAAGAATTAGAATCAGAAATTGCCGAGCTTAGAAATATTTTAGAATCTCAAGATTATTTAATTCAAAAATTAATACAAGAATCTGTAGATGATTCAGAGTCCAATGAAGATTCTAACAATCTTGCCTCAGATAATACTGTAAGGTTTGCAGGAATTGATGATACTAGAAGTAAAGAGGAGGTTTACAAGAGTGCAACTCAATCTCTTCAAAATCAAGACTTCGAAAAAGCCAGTTCTTTGTTTAAATTTTTTGTAGATAATTTTAAGGATGAAGAAAAATTACCCCTTTCAATCTTTTGGTTAGGAGAGATAGCATTGATTCAAAACAATTTAGAATCATCACAAGAATATTTCTTAGAATTAGTTAATCTATACCCCTCACACTACAGAACTCCTCTTGCTCATAAGAAGATTGGAGATATTTTTCTTAAAAAGAATGAACTAGAAAAGGCAAAAGATAAATATAATTTTGTAATAAGAGAATATCCAAATGACACTGCTTCATCTTTGGCCTTGCAGTTATTGAAAAATATGGAATAATCACCTTTTTTTATTATGCAATACCATGGGTCGCTAGCTCAGCTGGTAGAGCAGTTGGCTTTTAACCAATTGGTCACAGGTTCGAATCCTGTGCGACCCACCATTCATAGGGCATAATAATTCTATGAAACTAAAAAATACCATCCTAACAAGTTTTTTATTCTTTTTAGTTTTAGCATCCTGGTATGTCATAAGAGGTATTAGAAATGAAATGGCTGTAGAAAATTATGGCCAAGATTTTTTGTTAATACTTTTGTCTTTTACAGCACTGACCATGCTAATAGTCAATCCAATATATTCATGGATTGCCTCCAGAAAAAACTTTAAAAAAATAATTACATATTGTTATTCATTTTTGATAATGAACCTATTTGTTTTTATTCTTTACTCTCGTTCACTAGGTGAGAGTGATGTAACTCAACAGATGTGGTTGGGTAGGGTATTTTATGTTTGGTGCAATATATATTCTTTTTTTGTTGTTTCAATTTTTTGGGTACTGGTAATAAATATTTTTAGAGACTCCCAGTCAAGAAAATTATATGGGTTTATTATGGCAGGTGGTTCATTGGGAGCAATTGTTGGTTCTGAGATATCAGTAAGACTTTCAGAATCATATACAAATTATGGTTTAGAATTATTCGCGCTGGCATCTTCTTTATTATTATTTCTTGCAATTATTGTCGCTACATACTTAGTCAATCTTAATAATTCTGAGGTACTTATTAAAAAAGTAGGTGGAGATTGGTCTGATGCAATTTCAAATATAATTTCAGTAAAAGAGGTTAAGTCGGTTGCTTTATATTCATGGCTGTTTACTGCATTGATGACAGTTCAGTGGATCAGCGCAATACCAATTATTGAATCTTATTCAGATTTATCACCAGATAGAATAGTGTTATTTAATCGTATTGAGCAACTAGTTTCGCCTTTAACTTTGATAACTCAGTTAACATTGACATATCTAGTAATATCTTACCTTGGCACATCCATGATCCTAATTATTTACGGTTTGTTATTTATTGTTGTTTTTCTTTTATATGGTTTGATGCCATCTGTAGGTGTGGTAGTTTTTTCTCAAGCTTTATTAAGAGTTTTTGAATATGGCTTCAATAAACCTAGTAGAGAGATTATTTATAGCCAACTAAAGAAAAAAGATAGATATAAATCAACTGTGTTTATCGATACTTTTGTAACTAGGTTTGGTGACTTAACCGGTAGCCTTTTTGTGGGTATTGGTAAAGTCGCAGCAATAAGCATTACTGTGGTGCCGCTATTAGCGATACCATTTGCTGGTATTTTTTCACTAACAGGATATAAAATTTCAAAAATTTTTGAAGAAAAGTCTAAAAACCCCGAGATTCCCCAATAGCTTTCTTGATTGATATAATTTGATTCATTATTCTCTCAGAAACCTGAAAATTATTTTTAGTTAGATTTAAAGCAAACTCAAGTTGCCCAAGGGCCTGCTCATTTTGACCCAGCAATAAAAAATATTCTGCTCTGGACTGATGATAGCCAACTATATTTTTGCTATTTCTCTGAATCTCAGACAACAATAACCATAATTCAGGATCTTCATTTCTTCTTATTAATTGATCGCGTATCAATTCTTCAGATTCAAAAAACCTTTTCATTTCAAGTAATAATTTTGATTTAGTAATAGTTAACGGATAGTTCTTTGGAGAAATTTCTAAAAAAGTATTTGCCAGTTGTAGGGCTTCATCATACTTTTGAGTTTTAGTAAGAATTTCAATTTTAGATGTATTTAAGAATAAGTTTTTTGGATATTTTTTTAAGAGAACATTAATAAGATTCTCTGATTCTCTAGAGTTATTATTTTGACTATATGCCAGAGCAAGGCCATAAATATTAGAATCTGAGTTTTCTTTTTTCATTTCAGCATTGAAATATCTTATTGATTGGCTTGGAATACTTTCATAGTAAACTTTCAGCCTTGATTTAATTAGTGAAAATTCTAAAGAATCTTTTTTAGTACCTTCTTCAGGAATACCTTCTGCAGCATTTAGCGCATCACTTATCCTTGAAGATGACAAGGGGTGAGTTAATAAAAATTCCGGAGGGGCTTCACCAGCAAGCCTTCTAAGATCATTCATATTTTCAAACATTTCACCCATTGCTTTTGGGTTGTATCCAGCCCTGACAAGGTTTGCAAAGCCAACTCTGTCTGCTTCTTTTTCAAAGAGCCTACTATATCTTAGATTTTGAGTTTGCATTAAAGCTGGTCCCACAACCATTGCTCCTGGATTATTGCTTATTAATGCCAATGCAATTGATGAGATCATTGTTAATGAAGATGCAAGGCTTCTATCTTGAGCATTTAGAACATTTCTTGCAAAGTGTCTTTGACTTAAATGAGCAAGTTCATGAGCCATAACTGATGAAAATTGTGCCTCATTGTCTGCATTTAGAAATAGGCCTCCATTAACACCGATTACCCCACCTGGAGCGGCAAAAGCATTTAAAGAATCGTCATCTATTAAAAGTACAGTGAAACGCCTGTCCTTAACCTCACTATATTCTGATAGTCTGTATGTTAGAAGTTCTGTGTATTCCTGTATTAAAGGGTCAGATATTAAAGGTGCTTGAAAGTATACTTGCTTTAAAAATTCTCTACCTATTATTTTTTCTTCGGCTGTAGATACTGCTCCAGAAACTCTGTCACCAAGCTCAGGCAATACCAATTCATTTTCTTCTTTACTGATAAATGGCAAAGATATGACGGCAGTTATTAATAGAATATATTTCTTCATTTTTAATTTAAAAATTTATCCAATCTTGCTAAAACTAACATAAACGTGTTTTTTAGATTAATATATCCCATGTTAAAGGTTAAGTTATTATAAATTTATAGATTTTGACTGCTTTTTAACCATGTAGTTCATAATTTAATATAGTAATTATTTAAGATTGAAATGTTTGAACAAGTAAATAAAGTATTAAAAAATATATTTAGCAATGAGGAGACAATAATCTTCTCGTTAGCAATTTTATTATTTTTTCTAGTCATATCATTCTTCGGATCAATTTTAACGCCTTTTATGATAAGCATAGTTGTTGCTTATCTGCTAGTTGGCATGCAAAAAAAAATTCAGTCTTATGATGTCAGTGCAAATGTTGCATTGATTATTACTTTTTCAGTTTTCATAATTACAGGCGCAGCTCTATTGATATGGTTGGTACCTCTTTTATATATTCAGCTTCAAGCTTTTATTCTTGATGTTCCAAATCTTATAAATAATTTTCTTGATTTTATATCTGGATTGCCTACCAAGTTCCCTGATTTAGTTTCTTCTGAACAGATATCTATCTTTTTCCAGGCGGTATCAGAGGAGGTCAGTGAAATAGCTCAAAATATTATTAAGTCATCTATTTCAGGCATACAAAGTGCAATAACATTTCTGTTATATATTATTTTGTTCCCAATACTTGTGTACTTCTTTTTATTTGATAGAAAAAATATTATTGAGGGTTTTATAAAGATTATCCCAGGAAAGAGAGAAATGCTGACTAATATATGGGCTGAAATGGATATTCAGTTAAGTAACTATGTAAGAGGCAAGACAATTGAAATATTTATTGTTGGAATTGCTGCAGCAATTATATTTGCTTCTCTGGGTTTAAAGTATTCAGCTTTATTGTCTGTATTAGTTGGTTTATCAGTAATTATTCCTTATGTTGGAGCTTTTTTGGTAACCATTCCTATTGTTGTAGTAGGTTTGCTTCAGTTTGGCTTAGGAACAGAATTCTATTTGTTAATAGGCTTATATCTTCTTTTACAAGCCCTAGACGGTAACTTACTTGTACCTATAATTTTTTCAGAAACAGTAAAATTACATCCTGTGGTAATAATACTGGCAGTATTTATTTTTGGAAGCATGTTTGGTTTTTGGGGAGTATTCTTTTCAATACCAATTGCAACTTTTATAAAAGCGGTATGGAATGCATGGCCATCATCGTCAAATAGCGATTTAAGTTAAATCTTTAACAGTATTTAACACTTCCTCAACATGACCTTTAACTTTTACTGATCGCCATTCCTTTAAAACTTTCCCATTTACATCTATTAAGAAGGTACACCTATCAACTCCTATATACTCTCTTCCATACATAGATTTTAATTTCATTACATCAAAAGCATTGCAAACTTGTTCATCAGGATCTGATAATAGTTCAAATGGGAAAGATTGTTTTGACTTAAAATTCTCATGGCTCTTGATTGAATCTCTAGATACACCAAGAATTTCAGTATTAAGTTTTTTAAAAGATTTATAGTTATCCCTAAACTCTTGACCTTCAGTAGTACACCCAGGAGTGCTATCTTTTGGATAAAAATAAATAACAAAATTCTTTCCCTCAAAATCCTTATTGGAAAGACTTAACCCGCTCGTGCATTCTGCACTAAACTTAGGACATTTTTTACCTTCTAAATTTTTAGCCATATTTGTTACCTTATAAGTATTTTTAATAAAATAGTGTATAGTCCTATTTTTTACTGAAAATTTTATCAATGCAAGTTTTACAAGGCAGTTTAGTTGCTCTAGTAACACCTCTTTTAAAGAATGGTGATGTTGATTATGAATCTCTCAGTAATCTTTTAGACTGGCATATAGACAATGAAACCAATGGAATAGTTTCTGTTGGAACTACAGGCGAATCAGCTACTTTAAACGTAAAAGAACATATTGAAGTAATTGACTATACAGTAAAATATATTCATAACAGAATACCCGTTATTGCGGGAACAGGCGCAAACTCAACAGACGAAGCAGTAGAACTATCTCTTGAAGCAAAATTAAAAGGTGCAGATTATGTTCTACTAGTTACTCCATACTATAACAAGCCTAATCAAAAAGGATTACTAGCACATTATGAAAAAATTGCTAATAACGTAGATATTAAACAAATTTTATATAATGTGCCTTCAAGAACAGCTTGTGATTTAAAACCTGAAACTGTTAGCATTCTTTCTGAACATAAAAATATTGTTGGTCTAAAAGAAGCTGTTGATGATGTTGAAAGAATAAAAGAACTAGTTAAAATTTCTAACAATTCCTCCGATTTTGCTATTTTTTCTGGTGATGATCCTACCTTCATGGATTCTTTGATAGAAGGAGCTCACGGAGTTATATCTGTGGCAGCTAATGTTATACCAAAATCAATTTCACAAATATGCAAACATATAAGAGATGATAATATTGCAGAGGCAAAGAAATTGAATGAAGTTAACAACAATATATATAGATTATTATTTGTTGAATCAAATCCAATACCAGTAAAATGGATGTTAACTAAAATAGGAATGATTGAAAATTCAATTAGACTTCCTTTAATAGAATTAGATGAAACTTATCATGATGAAATTTTGTCAGAACTAAATAAACTTAAATTAATTTAAATGAAAAATTTTTTTATAATCAATATATTAATCTTAACATCTTCATGCTCATATATATCTGGACCAGAAGGAATGTTCCCACCAACAAAAAATGCATTTCTGAAAGAAAAAGTTGAAGAGGATATGCAGTTACCAGATGACTTAAATGTAATTGTTATTGAAAATCATTATCCAGTTAATGTTGTAAATGAATTATCTGATGATCAAGAGGTTCCTAAGCCTAGACAAATCTTTGCATCCTCTGGAAATAGCTCTGTTCAATTAAGGCGTTTAGGTGAGTTGATGTGGATATATGTTGAGACTTTACCATCTACATCATGGCCTATAACAAAAAGCTATTGGAATACATCATTGTTTGAAACGCTAAATGCCGACCCTTTAACTGGTGAAATTGATATAAATTTTGATGAAACCTCAATATTAAAAATGAAAATTGAGCATGGTATAAAAGAAGCTTCAACAGAAATCTTCTTAGCTCAGTTAGATAAAAATTCTAATGAAATTATAAGTAATCCTGAGCTTATCCAGTCTGAGCTTAGTAATTTAGTAAATTATTTTGCTGAGTCTGTTGATCAGTTTTCTGGAACATCTCTAGCTGCTCAAAACTTAAATGATATAAAGAAAGCAAAGATTTTTGTTGAGAATGGCCAAACCGTCATAGAGCTTGATTTAAATTTTGACAGGGCATGGTCTTCGGTCACAAAAGCTATGAATGCGTCTGAAATTCTTGCTAATGACAAGGATAGAAGTAATGGTATTTTTTATGTTAGTTACGCTGAAGAAGAAGAAGGTAGCTTTTTCTCATTTTTAAATTTTGGAAGAAATGATAAAAATCAAAAAGTTAATTTTGATGGTGCTCAATTTGAGGTAAAAATTACAGTAAAAAATAATAAAACATATGTAAGAGCATATTCAAAAGATGGTAAAATTGAAGAAGCTGAAAAGCTAATCTCAAAAATTAATGAATCTCTAAGTTAAGGCTAATTATGGAAAAAATTAAAGAAATAACTAAAGGAAAAGCAAAGTCATTATTTACTACATCTGACAATGATCAACTGGTGATGCACTTTAGTGACGATACTTCTGCTTTTGATGGCAAAAAGAAAGAAGCTTTACTAGGTAAAGGTGCTGTTAATAACCAATTTAATGCATTTATTATGGACCATCTTGAAAAAAATGGTGTCGAGACTCATCACATTGAAGTTCTTAACAGTAATGACTCTCTTGTTTATAAATTAGATATGTTTCCAATTGAATGCGTTATTAGAAATAGAGCGTCTGGATCAATATGTAGAAGATTAGGCACTGAGGATGGGCTTATACTAGAAAATCCTTTATTTGAATTTTTTTTAAAAGATGATGATTTGGGCGATCCATTAATAAATGACGAGCACATTATTTCTTTTGGTTGGGCTAGTAAAGACCAAATTGAGAAGATGAAAGAGCTCACTTATAAAGTAAATACTGTCTTAAAAGAGCTATTTATCAACTCTAATTTAATATTAGTAGATTTTAAAGTTGAATTTGGTGTTTGCAGTCAAGGCAAGATTTTATTGGCTGATGAGTTTACTCCAGATGGATGTAGGTTATGGGATTCTGAAACTTTAAAGAAGATGGATAAAGATAGGTTTAGACAAGGTCTCGGTGATGTTGTTGAATCATACCATCAGGTCGCCGATAGACTTGGTATGAATATAATAGTTGACTAAATTAGTCAGGTATTTATAATTCATGCGTGAAATTAACTACAAAAAGTAAATACGCTGTTAATGCTTTAGTTGAACTTCGTCTTTTGGCTTCAGAAGGCCCAGTTTCACTATCTGATATATCTGCTAATCAAAATATTGAAATATCATATTTAGAACAAATTTTCAGAAAGCTTAGGCTTTACGGAATAGTTGCTAGTTCGAGAGGTCGCAATGGCGGCTATCTTTATGCCAAGGATCCAGCATTAGTTACAATCAAAGATATCATGAATGCTGTTGAAGAAGACTTAGATGCAACAAGTTGTAGTGGCATGAGCACGTGCAATGATGGAAAAAAATGCAATACCCATAACTTATGGCATGAGCTTAATGACGTCGTAAACAATTATTTAAGCAATATAACAATTAACACACTTGTAGAAACTAACAGTGACCCATATATAAAGATAAGAGAGATTGTATAAATGACTGAAAAATCAACCATATATTTAGATTATGCATCAACTACTCCTGTTGATCCTCGTGTAGCATCAAAGATGATGGAGTATCTTACACCTGATGGTGAATTTGGTAACCCAGCATCTCGTTCTCATAGATACGGATGGAAAGCTGACGATGCTGTTGAAGAGGCCAGATCACATGTAGCTAACCTTGTGAACGCAGATCCAAGAGAAATTGTATGGACATCTGGTGCTACTGAGGCTGATAACCTTGCTGTAAAAGGTGTTGCCAGATTTTATAAATCTAAGGGAAATCATATTATTACTTCAAAAATAGAACATAAAGCAGTTTTAGATCCATGTAGACAATTAGAAAGAGAGGGTTTTGAAGTTACTTATCTTGAGCCCAATGAATTTGGTATTATTCAACCTGAGCAGGTAAAAGAGGCCATAAAAGAATCTACAATATTAGTTTCATTAATGCATATCAATAATGAGCTTGGAACATTAAATGACTTGCAATCAATTGGAGAAATTACAAGAGAATCAGGTGTATTTTTCCATGTTGATGCTGCTCAAAGTACTGGAAAGGTCAAAATTGATCTTTCAACACTGCCTGTAGACTTGATGTCATTTTCTGCTCATAAAACTTATGGACCAAAAGGCATTGGTGCTTTATTTGTAAGAAGAAAGCCAAGAGTAAGAATCGAAGCATTAATTCATGGTGGTGGCCACGAAAGAGGCATGAGGTCTGGAACATTAGCCCCTCATCAAATTGTTGGCATGGGAGAAGCATTTAGAATTGCTAAATTAGAAATGACAAAAGATCATGAAATGATTGCAAAATACCATGAAAAATTTTTAGACGAAGCTATGAAAATTGAGCATGTTTATATCAATGGCGACTTAAAGAATAAAGTCCCAAATATACTTAATATGAGCTTTAATTTTGTTGAGGGAGAATCATTAATAATGGGTCTTAAAGATATTGCGGTATCCTCAGGCTCAGCTTGCACTTCTGCAAGCCTAGAGCCTTCATATGTCTTGAGAGCTCTTGGTAGAAAAGATGAATTAGCTCACAGCTCAATAAGATTTTCTTTTGGCAGATTTACAAAAGAAAGTGACGTAGATAAAACTTTATCAATATTAAATAGTGTGGTTGATAGATTAAGAGAACTTTCTCCACTTTGGGAAATGCATCTAGATGGAATTGATTTAGATACGGTAACCTGGAATACACATTAATAATGGAGGCTTGAAATGGCTTATAGTAAAAAAGTTGTAGACAAATTTGAAAATACTTTAAATGATCCAAAGGCATTTAATGTAGGTAGATTTGACCCAAAAGAAGAAAATGTCGGAACAGGTATGGTTGGAGCACCAGCTTGTGGGGATGTTATGAAATTGCAAATAAAGTGTGAGCCCTCTGGTAATACGCATGTAATAAAAGATGTAAAATTTAAAACTTACGGATGTGGTTCTGCTATAGCATCTTCAAGTGAACTTGTTGATATGCTTATTGGTAAAACCTTAGAAGAAGCAAAAGCTATCAAAAACAAAGAGATTGTTGATGCCCTTGAACTACCCCCAATAAAAATTCATTGCTCTGTGTTAGCTGAAGATTCAATAAAGCAAGCAATAGAAGATTACGAATCAAAACAATAAATAATCATGCAAGTTTTTAGCTCAACAGATTTAAACTTTTCAGATTCTGCGATTGACCACTTTTTATTAAGCCTTGAAAATCGTGGTAAAGGTGTTGGAATTAAGATTGGAGTTAAAAAAGCAGGATGTTCAGGCTATGAATATTTTTTTGATTATGTTGACTCTTTTGATGATGACGGTGTTGTTTTCGAAAAAAATGGATGCAAAATTTTTGTTGATAACAGCAGTCTAGACTTTTTAAAAGGCAGCTTAGTTGATTATCAAAAAGATGGCCTTAACCAAGGAATAAAATTTGTAAATCCTAATGCTAAAGCAGTATGTGGTTGTGGTGAAAGCTTTACCATATAGTAATGCCTAAAATTAAAATCTTACCTCATGAAGACCTTTGTCCTGAGGGAGCTTTGATCGAGAATCAACCTGATGAAACTATATGTGAGGCGGCTCTAAGAAATGGTATACAAATAGAGCATGCATGTGAGATGTCTGCAGCATGCACAACCTGTCATTGTATTGTTCGTAAAGGCTTTGATAGTTTGGATGAAGCAAGTGAAATTGAAGAAGACCTTCTAGATAAAGCATGGGGGCTTGAGCAAACATCAAGACTTAGTTGCCAGGCAATACCAAAAGATGAAGATATTGAAATTGAAATACCTAAATACAATATTAATATGGTTTCAGAGAATCACTAATGAATAGTATAGATTGGTTGGATACAAATGATATTGCTATCGAGCTTTCAGAAAAATTTCCAGAAATAGACCCTCAATGGATAAGTTTTCCTGATCTGCATAATAAAATTTGCAGCCTAGATGGATTTATAGGCGATCCAAACAAATCAAATGAAAAAATTCTTGAAGCTATTCAGATGTTATGGATAGAAGAATCCAAATAACTTTCATATAATACCTAAAATTTTTTATAAGGAATTCAAAATGGCAACAGAGCGCACACTATCTATAATTAAACCAGATGCAGTATCAAAGAATATTATTGGCAAAATAATCTCCAGATTTGAGGACAATGGCCTTCATATTGTTGCCGGCAAACTAATACAGCTCGATGATGAAATGGCATCAGGATTTTATGCTGAACATGAAGGTAGACCTTTTTTCAATGATCTTAAAAAGTTCATGACATCTGGTCCAGTTTTTGTTCAGGTGCTTGAAGGTGAGGGAGCAATCCAAAAAAATAGAGAACTTATGGGCAGCACTAACCCACAAGAAGCTGATCCCGGAACAATAAGAGCAGATTTTGCAAATAGCATAGATGCTAATGCAGTTCACGGATCTGATTCTGAAATAAGTGCTGCAAGGGAAATAAATTATTTTTTCACCGAAGAAGAAATAGTATCTAAATAGATTTTGTCTGATAAAAAAATAAACCTCCTAGGGTATTCTCTTGAATCCCTTGAAGTTTTTTTTAATGATATTGGTGAGCCTAAATTTAGGGCTAAACAATTAATTAAATGGGTTCATCAGAAAGGTATCCTTGATTTTAATCAGATGACTGACTTCAATAAAATTCTGAGAGAGAAGCTTGAACTAATAGCTTGTCTAAGAACACCAATGGTTGAAAAGGTTTACAAATCTCCTGAGGGAACAATTAAATATTTAGTAAAACTTGAATCAGGATCTATGATTGAAATGGTAAGAATACCTGAAAAGAAAAGAATGACTCTCTGCATATCGTCACAGGCAGGTTGTGCTCTTCAATGCACTTTTTGTGCTACTGGAGCACAAGGATTTGAAACAAATCTTACCCCTGATGAAATTATCGGCCAACTATGGCTTGCAAATTTTTATCAAAATGATGAACCTCCGATTACTAATGTAGTATTTATGGGAATGGGTGAGCCACTATTAAATTTTGAACCTGTTATTGAATCAGCAAAGATAATGAAGGAACAACTTGCATATGGGCTTTCAAGGAAAAGAATAACTATAAGCACCTCGGGCATAACACCTCAAATAGATAAGTTATGTGATGAAATAGACGTCTCTTTAGCAATATCTCTTCATGCGCCAACAAATGAATTGAGAGATGAAATAGTTCCAATAAATAAGAAATACCCAATAAGCAATTTAATGGACTCATGCAACAACTATTTAAAAAGCTATGACGGTAAAAGAAGTATAACCATAGAATATATTTTGATAGATGGCATAAATGATTCAGAAGAATTAGCAAGAAAACTAGCAAAACTATTATCAAATATATCGTGTAAAATTAATCTAATACCTTTCAATCCTTTTGAGGGCTCAAGTTATAAGCGCTCTAAAAGAAAGACTATTGAAAATTTTAAGAAAATTCTTATGGATAAAGGTTTTATAACAACATTAAGAGTTACAAGAGGAGATGCAATTGATGGAGCATGTGGCCAGCTTGTTGGTAAATTAAATAAATCGATTAAAGGTAATAAACTCATATCCCATAAACTCATATCATGACAGAAATTTTGAAGTCAGCCAGATCAGCAAAGATTGGTAAAGTTTTTAAGGTAGCACGAAAAGAGCTTGGTTTAAGCAAAGTTGAAGTTTCTAATACTGCATTTATGAATATTAGATATATTAATGCAATAGAGTCAGGGGATTACTCTATCTTTCCAAGCGAGGTCTTTGCTAGAGCATATTTTACTAAATACCAAGATTTTTTATCAATAGAATGCGAGTTTCCACCACTGTATGAGAACAATAATAGACAAGATAAAATTATTAAAGAACCTATTGCTGAATTAAACCCTTCATTAATACCAATTATTAAAGTAGCAGGGTTTATAGTAATTATCATTATTGTGTCCTTATATATAAATATCAGCTTTTCCAAAGAAGCCAAGATAAATGATCTACCATCAGTTAAAGAAACTTTTTCTAACAACGAATTAGATAAAATTGATGAAGATCTTAATTTTAATAATTTAATAGAAATCTCTGCAAATACAATAGAAGAGGTGCCCTTAATTAACATTTCAAATAAACTCGTTTTTAGTTTCTTTGATGAATGCTGGATTGAAATATATGCATATGACGAGTTGATAATTAATAAGTTATTTAAATATGGAGATAGCTTTGAATTTGAGATTGAAAGACCTTTCAAAATTGTTGTTGGCAACGCAGAAGCTATAGAAGCTTCATATAATGGCAATAACATTGATTTTATTACTAATGCTAATAGACTTAATGTAAGTACTGTTATGTTTAATGATGAGTAATTGGATTAAAAGAAAAGAAACCTCTGTTGTTAATGTTGGGGGCGTGCCTATTGGTGGAGATAATCCAATTGCAATTCAGTCTATGACTAACACCAATACCTCAGATGTTCTGTCTACTGTGAGCCAAATAAATGAATTGCAGGCCGCAGGTGCAGATATAGTAAGAGTATCTGTTCCGGGATTTGATGAAGCTAAAGCCTTTAAAGAAATCAAAAGCATTGTAACCATTCCTTTAGTAGCTGATATACATTTTGATTATAAGATTGCTATTGAGGTTGCTGATTCTGCTGACTGCTTAAGAATCAATCCAGGTAATATTGGAAAAGAATCAAAAATTAAAGAGGTGATTACTGCTGCGCTAGATAATGATGTTCCAATAAGAGTGGGAGTAAATGCTGGTTCACTTGAAAAAGATCTACAAAAAAAATACGGTGAACCCAATGCTGATGCGCTTGTAGAGTCAGCTCTAAGACATGTGGACATATTAGATAGATTTAATTTTGATAATTACAAAATGAGCCTAAAAGCTTCAAATATTGAGATGACAGTTGAAGCCTACAGAAAAATATCTAATCTGATTAATCAGCCACTTCATTTAGGCATTACTGAAGCAGGAAGTTTTCGTGCCGGTACGGTAAAATCTTCTATTGGAGTTGGGATGCTTTTGTCTGAAGGTATAGGAGATACTATTAGAATATCACTAGCATCTAACCCAGTTGATGAGATTAAAGTAGGTTGGGATATATTAAAAAGTCTTAATATTAGAAGCAGAGGAGTCAAAATTATTGCATGTCCAAGCTGTTCTAGACAAAACTTTAATGTCATTGAGGTAGTAAATGAGTTAGAAGAGAGATTAGAGGACATATCTGATGATATAGAGGTTGCGATTATCGGTTGTTATGTAAATGGTCCTGGAGAAAGTAAGGCAGCAGAAATTGGTTTAACCGGAGCAAGTCCAAAAAATTTACTTTATGTTGATGGCATACCAGATAAAAAAATTAGTAGTGAGAATTTAGTTAAAGAGATAGAAGAAAAAGTAAGAGAAAAACTGTCACTAAGAAACTCACAAGATATTATTGCAAGGGGATAAATTGGATAAAATTCAATCATTAACAGGCATGCTAGATCAGTATGACGATGGCGATATGGCTAATGCATCATCAAAAGTGTTTGAAGTAGAAAAAATAATTAAAAATATATTCATAAATTATAAATTCCAAGAAATACGCACTCCCATTTTAGAAGATGCAAATTTATTCAAAAGGAGCGTTGGCAACTCTTCAGATATTGTTAATAAAGAAATTTATTCTTTCAATGACAGGAATGATAAAACTATTGCAATGAGACCTGAAGGAACTGCAAGTGTAATTAGATCAATCATTGAGAAGAAATTAGATCAAGCAAATCATAAATTATGGTATATGGGCCCTATGTGGAGATATGAGAGACCACAAAAGGGCAGATATAGACAATTCAATCAAGCCGGTATTGAAATACTTGGTATACCAGAGGGTTTGCCGGAATATGAAATGATTTCATTAGTGTGTAATGTTATTGATCAATTTAAACTTAAAAATTGTTGCATCAAAATTAACCACCTAGGTACCAAAGAGAATAAAGAATCTTTTTGTAAAGCTCTTGTTGAGTTCTTGGAACCATTTAAAAAAGATTTTGATGAAAAAGATTTAGAAAGACTTAGTAAAAACCCATTAAGAGTCCTTGATTCAAAGAATTCTGAAACACAAGCAATTCTAAAAAACGCTCCTTCTATAAAAGAATTTATTGATAGGGATTCAATTGCGTTACTTGATTCAATTAAGTATGAGTTCTCAGATTTATGTAAAATTGAAATCGATTACAATTTAGTTAGAGGTTTGGATTATTATTCTGGTTTTGTATTTGAAGCTATATCGTCAGAATTAGGAGCACAGGATTCATTTTTAGGTGGCGGTAGATATGACCAACTTTGCTCTCAACTTGGAGGAAAGGACATGCCTGCCATTGGTATGGCCATTGGGCTTGAAAGGTTGGCAAATATTACAAACCTACAAAAGCCTAACAGAAAATTGGTTTCTTTTATTATCGCAGCTAGTAATTTAGAACCAAAAGCATATAAAATAGCGCACCATCTAAGATCAATTAACAAAGAGGTTATTCTCGATATTCATTTATCAGAAGGAAGCCTTAAATCGAAGATGAGAAAAGCTAATAAAAATAATTCCGAATACGTAATTATTATTGGCGAAGAAGAGTTTAATAATAAAACTGCAGTTATAAAGCCTTTAAATGATGAACTTAAGGAGCAACAAACTGTCTCTATTGAAGATTTATATAGTTTTTATAAAACTCTCTAGACCGAGGAAATACTTATGAACGAAGTTTTTGAAAATAATGCAGCAATAACGTCAATACGTAATTTTTATATGAATTACAGAAAAGTAATTCTTAGTATTGCAGCATTGGTGATCTTAATGATTTCTGCATATTTAGTTAATAATCAAATTGCAAAGATGAATAATCTAGAAGCTGCAAAAATATACAATAAATGGATTGCCCAGGAGACAGAAACCGATGAGGGTAAAATAATTTCAGAAGAATTATTTGCAGATTTAATTAGTTCTTATAAAAAAACAGGATATGGAAATATAGCATTACTTAAATATGCATCTGTTAAGGCAAATAATGGTGATTTAGAATCGGCGTTAAATTACTTTCTTTTGCTAAAAGAAAGTACCGAAGGCATTGGCGGAAACAAATTATTTAACAAGATAGCAAGTATTAATGCTGCAAGAATTATGTATGCGCAAGAAAATTATGAGAATGCGTTAACAATTTTAGATAAATATTCCTCATCAAATGCTATTATTCATGAGCTTATAGGCGATATTTTACAAAAGCAAAATAAATTAGAACTCGCTAGAGAGCAGTACAATCTTGCTAAAGAAAAATATACTGACGATACTTCTATTTCTATTATCTCAATGAAAATATCAAATTTAACAATATAAAAATGTTAAAAAATAAATTTTATCCAAAAGCTAATAAATATTTAGCAATATTTTTTATGCTTTTTATAGTTTCATCATGCTCTTCTTTGAGTTCTTTAAAGTTTTGGGGAAGTGATGAGATTGATCCTGATGAGCCTGTCGTTTTGGAGGCTATTAAGAATGCTATAAATATTAATGTTGATTGGAACAGATCTTTTTCAGGGGATAACCTATTGGGAAATTTTGTTCCTGCCTTTAGTTCAAAAAGCATTTTTTTTGCTGATGTAAATGGAAATATAAAATCAATAGATTCAAGCTCTGGTAATATTCAATGGGAGCAGGAAGTTGGCGAGCTATCGTCTGGTGTTGCAGCAGGTTTTGGAATAATTGTTGTCGCTGATGTTCAAGGAAACATGATTTCATTGAATCAAGATAATGGCTCTGTTTTGTGGACTGTTAATTTAAAAGGTGAAGTGTTATCACCCCCTGCAATTGATGCAAAATTTATTATTGTAAAAACAGGCTCTGGAGAGTTACTTGCCCTGGACAAATCTAATGGTGAAATCTTATGGTCATATAGATCTAAACTACCATCACTGACAATAAGAGGTAGCAGCAGCCCTGTAATTGAGGGTGATAATGTTTATGCTACCTTTGATAATGGAAGACTAGGAGTTTTTGAGCTTGATTCAGGCTTTCCTATTTGGGATGGAGCTATTTCATATGTTGGAGGGGCATCAGAGCTTGAGAATTTAATTGATTCAGATTCAGATCCGGTTGTTGATGCTGGAGTCGTATATACAACCAATTATCAAGGAAACTTAACCTTGTTTGATATTGCTCAAAAAAGAGCTATCTGGCAATCTGAAGCATCCTCTTTTTATTCTCCACTTTTGATTAAAGGCTTACTTGTTTTGGTTGAATCAAAATCGAATCTAAGATCTTTCTTCACAAAAACACTCGAAGAGTCATGGACATCAGATGAATATTTAAATAGACAGCTATCAAATCCAATAAGTTTTTCTGGCTATACGTTAGTTGGTGATTATGAGGGATATATTCATGTTATCGATCCATTAAATGGAAAAACAATTGGTAGAAAGAAAATTTCAAAAAAACCTATTAAAAAGATTATAAGTAGAAGTAAAAATTTCTATGCTGTTGATGAGTCCTTTAATTTATATTCATTAAGCATATAGAATGATAATTAGTCATGTTTACATCAATAGCAATTATAGGAAGACCTAATGTTGGAAAATCAACACTTTTCAACAAATTAACAAAATCTAGGCAAGCAATAGTATCTGACTTTTCTGGTTTAACAAAGGACAGAAATTATGGATATATATCCTTCGGAGAACAGAAAAGTTTATTAATTGATACAGGTGGAATAGCTCAGGATGACACCATCTTAAAAGAAGACATTGCTGATCAAGCATGGATTGCAGCTGAAGAATCAAGTTTAATCATATTTCTCCTTGATGGATCGCAAAATCTTAACAAAGAAGATTTAGATATTCTTTCAAGATTAAGAAAATTAAATAAAACTTTCATAACAGTTCTAAATAAAATAGATAAAAAATCAGACGCTTTAATTAAAGAAGATTTAAATAAGAAAGGTATTAATAATTTTTTTGAGATTAGTGCAGAGCACAGCAAAAACCTCCTTGATTTAAGATCATTTATTAAGAAATCACTTCCAAGCAATCAAACGCAGGTGCCCGAAGGGAAGAAAATAGCAATTTTAGGCAGACCCAATGCTGGCAAATCAACTTTTATAAACAAGTTCATAAAAGAAGATAGACTGATTGTTTCAGAAATAGCAGGTACTACCATTGATGCGATTAGCATACCTTTCTCTGTAAATGATGATGATTTTGTCTTCATAGATACTGCGGGTATAAGAAAAGGTTACAGGAATGCTCATAAGATAGAGTATTTCTCATATGTAAGAGCGATGCATTCTGTTGAGACTTGTGATGTAGTTATATTTATGTGCGATGCAAGTGAAGGGCTTGTTGATCAGGATTTGAAGATAATAAATATGGTATCTGAAATGGGCAAGCCACTTGTTTTAGCATTCAATAAAATGGACTTGCTTACAAAAAGACAAAAAGATGATTTATATGAGACAAAAAGAGTTCAATCAAATTTTGTTGATAATTTTTTTAAAATAGAAATTTCTGGCATCAAAGGTAGGGGTTTTAAAAAGCTTTTTAAGGTGACGAATAATGTTATTGAAAACGCTCAAAAGAAATACACAACCTCATCATTGAACAAGCTTTTAGAAAAATTTACTACTCAAAGTGCTCCTCCATCAGTCAACGGAAGACAATTGAAGCTTAAGCATATTCATTTTGGCGGCATCAATCCAACTACTTTAATTATTCATTCAAATCAAGATAAAAAAATCCCTCAAAATTACAAAAAGTATCTTGAAAATTCTTTTAGATCGTTTTTAAAACTGCAGAGCATTCAGCTGAAACTAATTTTTAGAAAATCTGATAACCCTTTTGAAAATAAAGTGAATAAGTTAACAGACAGGCAAATTAAGAAAAGACAAAGAATGATGAAGCATGTTAAAAAATAAAAACATTTTTTTTAAAATTTCATTTATTTATATTGCTTATAATCGGTTATAATTTAGCCATAAAGCACATAAAAAAATGACATTTGTCACTTTCTTAATGACACAAAATAGACCTGTAAACATAAACCTATTAAAGATAAAACTTCCGCTATCAGCTTTTTTATCTATCACTCACAGAATAAGTGGGATTCTTATATTTTTTATAGTACTTCCTGTATCAGTTTTTATCTTTTCAGAATTAACACAAAGTCAGGATTCTTTTGATAACTTTATGATTATGTATCATAAAAATTTAGGAATTAAATTTGGATGCGTTGGTTTAATTCTAATTTTTCAATATCATATTTTCACTGGTGTAAGACATATTTTAATGGATTTCCATATCCTTAATGAAAGCTTGTCTTCATCATACAAGTCTGCAGTTACTACTCTAGCTTTATTTGCAGTTAACGCTCTTCTAACTTTATTGGTGATGCTATGAAAAGTGGAAGACTGACATGGTATCTCCAGCGCTATAGTGCGATTTACTTTATTTCATTTCTTGTATATTTAGAGTACACATTCTGGACAAGTGGAATTACTTTTCAATTTTTAAGTAGCAACAACCTATTTAAAGCTTCGCTCAGTATTTTTATATTGCTTGCATGTATACATGCTTATATCGGTTTATGGACTGTTGGAACTGATTATCTAACAAAAAGAACATTGGGTTTTATTTCTTCAGGTTTGGGAGCCTCTGCCAATACCTTAAGAAAAATCTATGAATATATATTTATTTTACTGGGAGCATTGATTGCTGCTCTGTACATTTTAATTATTTGGTTTTAATACATGACTAATTACAATTCTTCAAATATCAAAACATTAGAATTTGATGCTCTGATTATTGGTGGCGGCGGCTCAGGAATGAGAGCATCTCTTGAGCTTGCTAAATCTGGATTAAAAACAGCTGTTGTATCTAAAGTTTTTCCGACAAGATCTCATACAGTCTCTGCCCAAGGTGGTATAACTTGTTCTATTCAAAGCGCTGATCCAAATGATGATTGGAGATGGCATATGTATGATACTGTCAAAGGAGCAGATTATATTGGTGATCAAGATGCCATAGAGTATCTGTGTTCAGAAGGACCAAAGGCAGTTTTTGAGTTAGAGCATATGGGATTACCATTTTCAAGATTTGAAAATGGGAGAATTTATCAAAGACCATTCGGAGGTCAGTCAAAAGATTATGGAAAGGGAGGCCAAGCTGCTAGAACTTGTGCTGCAGCAGATAGAACTGGACATGCATTACTTCATACTCTCTATCAAAATAATGTTAAAGAAGGAACAAACTTCTTAAACGAGTGGTTTGCAGTAGATATAGTTAAAAATGCTAAAAATGAGGTCACTGGTGTAATTGCATTTTCAATTGAATATGGAGAAGTTGCTTATTTAAAAGCGCAATCTACGGTTATGGCTACAGGCGGCGCTGGAAGAATTTATGCATCTACTACTAATGCTTTAATTAATACTGGTGATGGTCTTGCTATGGCTTTAAGGGCAGGCTATCCAGCGCAAGATATGGAAATGTGGCAATTTCATCCAACTGGAATATACGGGGCTGGCTCACTAGTTACCGAGGGTTGTAGAGGTGAGGGTGGATATTTAATAAACAAAGATGGTGAGAGATTCATGGAGCGATATGCTCCAAATGTCAAAGATCTTGCTGGCAGGGATGTCGTGGCTAGATCAATGGTTCTTGAAATACTTGAAGGTAGAGGATGTGGTGAAAACAATGATCATATTTACTTAAAGCTAGACCATCTTGGAGCTGATGTATTAAATGCAAAATTGCCTGGAATATGCGAACTATCAAGAACCTTTGCTCACGTAGATCCGATATATGAACCAATACCTGTTGTTCCTACATGTCACTATATGATGGGCGGCACTCCAACTAATATTAATGGACAAGCTTTTAATAGAATTGATGGAACTGACTCCATTATTCCTGGCTTGTTTGCAGCTGGTGAAGCAGCATGCGTTTCTGTACATGGGGCAAATAGACTTGGTGGTAACTCACTTCTTGATTTGGTTGTGTTTGGAAGGGCTACAGGAATGTTCATTCAAGAAGATTTAAAATCAGGTGGCGGTGTTAAATCTGCTGATAAAGATGATATTGATAATGCTCTTGATAGACTAAATACATTAAATAATTCTGGTAGCGGTTATGAAACAGCAGAAGTAAAAAAAGAACTCCAACAATGTATGCAAAATTATTTTGGAGTCTTTAGAAGAGGCGAATACATGAAAAAAGGCCTTGATGAACTGCAAGAAATTCGAGAGAAGGTTAATCAACTTCATTTAAAAGATAAAAGTAATGCTTTTAATACAAGCAGAGTAGAAGCAATTGAGCTTCAAAATTTATTTGAGGTTGCAGAAGCTACTGCAATTGCTGCATACAGCAGAGATGAAAGCAGGGGCGCTCATGCTAGGGACGATTTCCCTGATAGAGATGATGAGAGATGGTTATGTCATTCTTTATATGACCCATTATCAAAAACAGTCTCTAAAAGAGATGTAAATTTTAATCCCTCAGAAGTAGAGGCGTTTCCACCAATTGTAAGGACTTATTAGATGGCAACTAATATTTTAGAAGTAAATATGTATAGATATAATCCTGAGGAGGATAAATTTCCTTACATTAAACAATATCAGATTGAAAAACCTGCAAAAGACATCATGGTTTTGGATTTATTGCATCTATTAAAAGAGCAAGATGAATCTATTTCATATAGAAGATCTTGTAGAGAAGGGGTATGCGGTTCAGATGGCATGAATATCAATGGAAAGAATGGCCTTGCATGCATAACGCCAATATCCTCTGTTCTAAAGAAAAACAAAATTGAACTAAGACCATTACCAGGATTGCCAGTTATTAGAGATTTGGTTGTCGATATGACAGAGTTCTATGCACAGTACGAAAAAATTAAACCCTTTCTTCAAAATAGTACTACTGCTCCAGAACAAGAAAGACTTCAGTCTCCAGAAGATAGAGATAAACTAGATGGACTATATGAATGCATATTGTGTGCCTGTTGCTCAACAAGTTGCCCATCTTTTTGGTGGAATCCAGATAAATTTTTAGGACCTGCTGCTTTACTTCAAGCATATAGATTTCTTGCCGATACAAGAGATTTAAAAACTAATGAGAGACTTGAAGATTTATCAGACCCATTCAGTGTTTATAGATGTCATGGAATTATGAATTGTGTAAACGTATGTCCTAAAGGATTAAATCCAAATAAAGCAATTGGTAAAATTAAGACAATGTTGTTAAAGGATAAAAAAGAAATTATCACCACAGATGGAGCTATGAATTAAATTGAAATGACTAATTCGATGCAAGAACTATGGGGGAGTTCACATTTGTCAGCTGGACATGCTGCCTATCTTGAAACCCTATATGAAAAATACTTAAACAATCCAGAAGATTTATCTTCTGAGTGGATAGATTTTTTTAAAAACTTGCCAAATTCATCAAATGGTAATATTGAAATATCACATCAGAGCATTGTTGAAGAATTTAAGAATTTATCAAGAGCTTCAATCACTTCTTACGAATCAGTCGACGAAAGGCAAGGAAAGGTTATAAGACTTATTCAAGCATATAGAAACAGAGGTCATCAAGAAGCTACCTTAGATCCTTTAGGCATTATGCAAAGAGATCAAATTGAAGATCTTAAAATTGAGTTTCATGGTCTCAATGAGTCTGATCTGGATGATGAATTTTTTACTGATACTTTTGATATTGGGTCAAAAAAATCTACTTTAAGAAATATTGTTAAAGAATTAAGAAGGATTTATTGTGGCAATATTGGAATTGAATACAACTATATTATGCATTCAGATGAGCGAAGATGGTTCCAAAAGAAATTTGAGTCAAAAATAGAAAACTATAGTTTTTCAGATGAAGAAAAAATACATATTTTTGAACGACTAAACTCTGCCGAAGGACTGGCTAAATATTTAGCTGCTAAATATCCAGGCATGAAACGGTTTGGCATTGATGGCAGTGAGTCATTAGTGCCACTAGTTGATGCTGTTATACAAAATTGTGGAGCATTGGGAGCAAATCAGATTTGTTTTGGTATGGCTCACAGAGGAAGATTAAATTTATTAGTAAATGTATTGGGTAAACTTCCAAATGATTTATTTTCTGCATTTGATGAAACTGATGTACTTGAAGGTGCTAATACTGGAGATGTTAAATATCATCTTGGATTCTCATCAAATATTGATACTCCTGGTGGTGAAGTTCATGTATCTTTAAACAACAATCCATCTCATCTAGAAATCGTTGATCCTGTGGTGCTTGGATCGGTTAGAGCAAGACAGGATAGGTTAGATGATAAAGATAGAAAAAAAGTTATTCCTGTTTTATTACATGGTGACGCATCATTTTCAGGTCAAGGTGTAGTAATGGAATCTTTACAAATGTCTCAAACCAGAGGCTTTAATGTTGGCGGAACTATCCATGTAATAGTGAATAATCAAATTGGTTTTACTACTAGCAATAAATTGGATGCAAGATCAACTGATTATGCCACTGATGTTGCAAAAATGATTCAGGCTCCTGTTATTCATGTAAATGGTGATGATCCGGAAATGGTTGTAAAAGCAGTAAAAATTGCTTGTAAGTACAGAGCTAAATTTAATAAAGATATTGTTATTGATTTATTTTGTTATAGAAGAAGAGGTCATAACGAAGCAGATGATCCATCAGCAACACAGCCAACTATGTATAAGACAATTGCTAAACATCCAACTGTTTTAAATCAATATCAAGAAAAGCTAATAAACGATGGTCATATTACAAAAGAATCTGCATTAGAGATTAAAAACTCATATAGAAAATCTCTAGAAGGCGGTGAAACTGTAGCAAAAAGCTTAGCTGATCATTCAAATAATGAATTGTGGTTTGACTGGACAGAATATTTAGATGTTTTATGGTGGCCTAAAGTTGACACTACTTTTGATCAAAAGAAATTAAAAAAACTAGGCAAACAAATATGCGAAGTTCCCAACTCTTTTAATCTCGGAACACAGGCATCAAAAATTTTTGCTGACAGAATAAAGATGAATGAAGGTAGTTTGGAAATAAATTGGGGATTTGCCGAAAGCATGTCATATGCCTCATTACTTTCAGAGGGCTTTCCAATAAGAATAACAGGCCAGGATGTCAGAAGAGGAACCTTCTCTCATAGACATGCATGTGTCTTTGACAAAGAAACTGGAGATGGGTATATCCCGTTATCAAAAATCGCTAGAGATCACAATACAAGGTTTGATATATATGATTCTTTGCTATCAGAAGAAGCAGTCTTAGGTTTTGAATACGGATATTCTGCAACATGGCCTACAGGTTTAACTATTTGGGAGGCTCAATTCGGTGATTTTGTAAATGGAGCTCAAGTTGTTATTGATCAATTTATAGTTTCTGCACAACACAAATGGGAGAGATTGTCTGGGTTAGTTATGCTTTTACCCCATGGGTATGAGGGACAAGGCCCAGAACATAGCAGTGCAAGAATAGAGAGATTCTTACAGTTATGTGCATCAGAAAATATACAAGTATGTGTTCCTAGCTCTCCATCTCAGATATTCCATTTACTTAGAAGACAAGCAATAAGAAAAATGAGAACTCCTCTTATAGTTATTTCTCCAAAAAGTTTATTAAGAAACCCAAATGCAACCTCTTCAATTAATGAATTAACAAAGGGATCTTTTCAATGTGTTATTGATAGTGATACCAAGAAAAAATCTAATGTCAAAAAAATCATACTATGTTCTGGTAAGGTCTTTTATGATCTTCAAAATAAAAAAATACAAGATAAAAAGGAGCATATTGCTATTGTGAGAATAGAGCAGCTATATCCATTCCCATATGATGATTTAGAAGAATGCCTAAAAAAATATAAAAATGTTGAAGAAATTGTTTGGTGCCAAGAAGAACCAGCAAACCAAGGAGCTTGGTTTAGTCACAGACATAGATTACAAAGAGTTTTGGATAGATTAGATTCAGGTAAAGAAATTTCCATGGTCAGTAGACCTCCAGCAGCTGCTCCAGCCGTTGGTATGATGAAATTACATCTTGAACAACAAAACAATCTTATAGAGGAAGCTTTAAAATAGGGATAACTATGGCAATTGAAATTAAATCACCAACATTTCCAGAATCTGTCGCAGACGGGACTGTTGCAAATTGGGTAAAAAAAGAAGGCGATCAAGTTAATCAGGACGAAATAATTGCAGAGATTGAAACTGATAAAGTTGTTTTGGAGGTTGTTGCGCCATCCGATGGAGTCTTAACAAAAATTTTAAAAAAAGAAGGCGATATTGTTAACAGTGCTGAAGTTATTGGGGAGTTTGACGATACCCAAGAAGCTCAACTTCAAAATGAAGAAAAAACAGAAACTAAGGAAGAAGTAGTATTAGAAAAACAAGATACATCAAAGGCTTCAAATAAAAAATCTGGCCCTGCTGCCAAAAAAATTATTGCTGAAAATAATATTGATCCTCAATCAATAGAATCTTCAAGGAAAGATCAGAGAATAACTAAAGCTGACGTTATAAATCATCTAGAATCTAAAAATAAAAGTACTGAGAATGAAGATACAAAGAGCTCTAGTCTGTCTTCATCAAGGCCTGAAAAAAGAGTCCCTATGACAAGGCTAAGAAATACTATTGCTAAAAGACTTGTTACAGTTCAGCAAGAAACTGCAATGCTTACTACTTTCAACGAAGTTGATATGCTTCCTATAAAAGAATTACGAAGCAAGTATGGACAAGAGTTCGAAAAACAACATGGTATTAAGTTAGGTTTTATGGGCTTCTTTGTAATTGCTGCAGTTCAAGCTTTAAAGAAATTTCCAATAGTAAACGCATCAATTGATGGATCTGATATTGTCTATCATGGATATCAAGATATAGGTGTTGCTGTTTCTACAGATAGGGGTCTTGTTGTTCCGATTATAAAAGATGCTGATACAAAATCTCTTCCTGAACTTGAAAAATCAATTCTTGAATATTCGGAGAAGGCCAGAGATAGCAAGCTTACAATTGATGAAATGCAAGGCGGTACATTTACAATTTCTAATGGCGGTGTCTTTGGATCTCTTTTATCAACTCCAATATTAAATGCACCACAAACTGCAATACTTGGCATGCATGCTATTCAGGAAAGACCGGTAGCTGTAAATGGTGAAATTGTAATTAGGCCAATGATGTATTTAGCAATGAGCTATGATCATAGGCTTCTTGATGGAAAAGAGGCTGTTAGATTCTTGGTTTCTATTAAAGAACAATTGGAATCACCAGAAAGATTATTATTAAACTTATAAAAAGAGGAAATTTATGTTTGATGTTATTGTAATAGGTGGAGGACCAGCTGGTTATGTGGCTGCAATTAGATCATCCCAATTGGGCTTAAAAACTGCATGTATTGAAGAATATACCGATTCAGATACTAATCCAACGTTCGGTGGCACCTGCTTGAATGTTGGTTGTATTCCATCTAAGGCACTTTTAGATTCTTCTCACAGATATCATGATGCTGCAAATCATTTAAAAACCCATGGTATAGACATCAAAAATGTTGAATTAGACCTTCCGGCAATGATGAAAAGGAAAGATGATATTGTAAAAAAACTTACCGGTGGTATCGGTGGGCTATTTGCAGCAAATAAAGTTACTCCTATTTCTGGAAGAGGTAAAGTAATTGCTGGTCAAAAAGTTGAAGTAACCAATTCCAGTGGCGATGTTGAAATTATTGAGTCTAAAAATATCATCATCGCAACAGGATCTTCTCCGATAGAAATTGGTTCTGCAAAATTTGATGATAAAAATATTTTAGATAGTACTGGTGCTTTAGAAATTGATTCTGTTCCTAAAACCCTTGGTGTTATTGGTGCTGGCGTCATAGGTCTTGAATTAGGAAGTGTATGGGCAAGGTTGGGTTCAAAAGTAACAGTAATTGAAGCAATGGATGATTTTTTATTTATGGCTGACAAAGAAATTGCAAAAGAAACTCTTAAAGATTTCAAAAAACAAGGCCTTGATATAAGACTGGGTTGCAAATTAACTTCATCAAAAAGTCTTAAAAATTCAGTAAATATAACTTATGAGACTAAAGGTAAGTCTGAGGAAATGAAATTCGACAAATTAATTGTTGCGGTGGGCAGAAAGCCAAATACACAAGATGTCTTTTCTGAGGATTCAGGTGTTAGTTTGGATGAAAGAGGTTTTATACACGTAAACGAACATTGTCAAACAAATGCTGCAAACATTTGGGCTATAGGCGATGTAGTAAGAGGACCCATGTTAGCTCATAAAGGTAGTGAAGAAGGCATTATGGTTGCAGAGAGGATTGCTGGAAAACATGCAGAAATGAATTATGACTTAGTACCATCTGTAATTTACACACATCCTGAAATTGCTTGGGTTGGCAAAAATGAAGAAGAGTTAAAAGATGAAAATGTTGAATATAAAGTTGGCAAGTTTCCTTTTGCAGCAAGTGGCAGAGCTTTAGCAGTTGATCAATCAGTCGGCTTCGTAAAGCTCATTTCTGATGCAAAAACAGACACAATTTTAGGAGTTCATGTATTCGGCCCTTCTGCTGCAGAAATTGTTCAACAAGCATTAATATCTATGGAGTTTGGCGCTAGCTCTGAGGATCTTGGATTAACAATTTTCAGTCATCCAACAGTTTCAGAGGCTCTTCATGAGGCAGCTTTGGCTGTAAATAATGAAGCTATACATATAGGAAATAAAAGAAAATGAATCTACATGAATTTCAAGGCAAAGAACTTTTTGCACAATATGGCTTGCCTGTATCAAATAGTAAAGTTATTTATGAAGCAGAAGATGCACAAAAAGCTTGTAGAGATATTGGCGGATCTAAATGGGTTGTCAAAGCTCAAGTTCATGCTGGTGGAAGGGGTAAAGCGGGTGGAGTTGAGTTAGTTGATACTCCCGAAGATGCAATTTCATTTGCAAAGAAGTGGTTAGGAAAGAGGCTAGTAACTTATCAAACAGATGAAAAAGGTCAATTAGTTAATTCAATTCTTATCGAGGAATGTACAGATATAGCTGAAGAATTATATCTAAGCGCTGTAGTTGATAGGGATTCTCAAAGAGTTGTGTTTATTGGTTCAAGTGAAGGGGGAGTAAATATCGAAGAAGTTGCAAAAAATTCTCCAGAGAAAATTATCTATGAAGCAATAGATCCCCTATGCGGAGCTCAAGGTTTTCAAGCAAGAAAAATCGCAAAAGTTTTAAAGTTAAACAATGAGCAAACCAAACAATTTACTCCAATGCTTAAAAATTTAATGAAACTATTTATTGAGAAAGATTTAAGTTTACTTGAAATTAATCCTTTAGTCATAACAAGTGGAGGATTGTTGCACTGTTTAGATGCAAAAATAAATATAGATTCAAATGCTATATACAGACAGCCTGAAATTGTAGAAATGCATGATCCATCACAAGAAGATCCTAGAGAATCTGAAGCAGCAAAGAATGATTTAAGTTATGTTTCTTTAGATGGAAATATTGGCTGTATGGTTAATGGAGCAGGACTTGCAATGGGGACAATGGATACAATAAAGTACTTTGGTGGAAATCCTGCAAACTTTCTTGATGTTGGAGGAACAGCAACACAAGAGAGGGTCTCTAAAGCATTTAAAATTATTTTGGATGATCCAGAGGTAAAAGTTGTATTAGTAAATATTTTTGGTGGAATAGTAAGGTGTGATCTTATTGCAGAGGGAGTCTTAGCGGCAATTGAAGAGGTCGGTGTTGAGATACCTGTGGTAGTTAGGCTTGAAGGTAACAACGCAGATTTAGGATCAGAAATTTTATCTAAAGCTAATATAAAAATAGAAAGTATTAACAATCTTGGTGATGCAGCTAAGAAAGCAGTGGAATTAGCAAAATGAGTATCTTAGTTAATAAAGACACAAGAGTAATTGTTCAAGGGTTTACTGGTTCACAGGCAACTCTTCATTCAGAGCAAGCTATAGAGTATGGCACTAATATTGTTGGGGGTATTACTCCAGGTAAGGGAGGGCAAACGCATTTAGGAAAGCCGGTATTTGATACCATGGATGAAGCTGTAAAAAGTGTTCAGCCGAATGCATCATTGATATTTGTTCCAGCTCCTTTTTGTAAAGACTCTATTTTAGAGGCTGCAGAATCAGGAATAGAATTAATTGTTTGTATTACAGAGGGCGTTCCAACTCTTGATATGCTTGATGTTAAAAAACGAGTAGATGAATTAGGCCTCACCTTAATTGGCCCTAATTGTCCTGGTCTTATTACGCCTGGAGAGGCAAAATTAGGCATTATGCCTGCAAGTATTCATATGCCTGGATCTGTTGGTATCATCTCTAGATCTGGTACGTTAACTTATGAGGCGGTCAAACAAACAACTGATTTAGGTTTTGGTCAAAGCAGTTGTGTAGGTATTGGTGGCGATCCTATCCCAGGCTCATCTTTTATAGACATACTTGAGTTATTTGAAAACGACCCTCAAACCGAAGCTATAGTAATGGTTGGAGAAATTGGAGGAACTGCTGAGGAAGATGCTGCAGAATTTATAAAAAATAATGTTTCAAAACCAGTTATTTCTTATATTGCAGGTCAAACTGCTCCAGCTGGTAAAAGAATGGGTCATGCTGGTGCAATAATTGCTGGTGGTAAAGGCACCGCTGCAGATAAAATTTCTAAGTTAAAAGAATGTGGTGTTAATGTGGCTGATAATCTTACTGAGATTGGTTCAACTGTAGCAAAAGTGTTTAATAAGTAACTGCAATTCTTTTAAGATATTTTTTAATAACCCATCTAAGTCTTAGTATTGCTAAAATAGCAAATATGCTTAATCCGATTATCATGCCAAACCACATTCCAGCAGCTCCCATAGGTGCATCAAAACCTGTCATAGTCAGATAATATCCAATTGGCATTGCAAATATCCAATAAGATATAAATAAAAGTATCATTGGAACAAAAGTATCTTTAAAACCTCTTAAACTCCCTAGAGCGCCCATTTGAATTCCATCAGGTAGTTGAAAAATTGCAGCAAAAATTAATAAATATACTGCAAGAGAAAATATAACCTCATCTGTTGTATATATACTTACTATAAGCTCTCTAAAACTTAAAATTAAAATCACATTCATTAATGCAGTTAAAATACATAAATAAATTGTTGATGAAGAGGCGACTTTAGCTTGTTTGAAATTATTCTCACCAATTAAATTACCAACTCTTGTTGCAGCAGCTAAACCAACTGCTAACGGCACCATAAAAAATATACTCGCGACATTGATTGCAATAGCATGGCTTGCAACAATATCTTCACCCAGAATACCTAAAATAATTTGGGCACCTGAAAACATACTTAGTTCAATAAAAATTCCAAAACCAATTGGCAATCCAAGCTTAAATACCTCTTTAGTAGTTTCAATTGAAGGAGGTGTAAATTTAGAGAAGGGCTCAGTAATTTTATATTTTTTATTTATATTGATATAAATTAAGATCGTTATCATCATAATAAATGAAACAATTGTAGTGGCTATACCGCAACCAACTCCACCCAACTTTGGTGCCCCCAACCATCCATATACAAAAATTAAATCTAGGGGGATATTTAAAATCATTCCAAAAACTGCAATATAAAAAACAGGTTTTGTTAGTGTCATACCTTCGCTATAACACCTCAAACATGTAAAGACCGTAATAAAGGCAAAACCTAGTGCTACAGCTTTGAGGTATTTTTCTGAAATATCTGTAACGCTTTTATCAATAGGCAATACATCTAAAATTATCCCCATATTCATAAACAATAAAGCAATTAGGAATCCTAATAGAATAGATATCCACAAAACTTCTCTAAGTTTTTGACCAATTAGTTGGAATTTTTTTGCTCCATAAAGCTGAGCAACTATTGGAGTTACTGCAAAAATTACACCAGAAAAAAACATAAAAATAGTCATGGAAAATGCATTTCCTACAGCAAGACCTGCTAAATCTGATGCACTTGCTCTTCCAGCAATAATTGTATCGGTAGTGCCCATAAGAGCATAAGATAATTGAGAGCCAAATATTGGAAATCCAATATTGAAGAGGTGTTTAAATTCTTTTAAATATTTTTTAATCAATTTTTATGAAATAATTTTTCCGCTACTTTATCATATTAAAATATCACCTTTGGAGATTATTATCAGAAAAGACAACAGACCATATTGGTTAAAAAAATTAGTTACCAAAATTGTTAAAATTTATGTAAGACAATTCTTAGAACCACAATTTGATTATCTTGGTAAAGGGGGCGCATATTTCAAACCAAGGTACATAAAGGTATTTGGCGGCAATGTCTCAATTGATGATTATCCTACTTTAATTGGATCTAAAGATGCCCATATACAATTTACCTCTTGGGATATTGGTGAACATAAAGGTGAAATAAAAATTGGTAAGTTTTGCTTGATTACTCCTGGCGTTAGAATAATGTCCGCTAAAAGTATTATTATTGGGGATGCTTGCATGATTGCTCATGGCGCATACATATCAGATGCTGACTGGCATGGTATATATGATAGAGCCGAACCAGTTGGAAATACTAAGCCAGTAGTTTTTGAGGATAATGTATGGATAGGTGATAGTGCAATTATCTGCAAAGGAGTGACTATCGGTAAAAATAGTATTATTGGCGCTGGCGCTGTTGTTACAAAAGATGTTCCTCCAAATTCAATATTTGCTGGGAATCCGGCTAAATTAGTAAAGACATTAGATGATGTAGAATTCAATACTAGGGCTAACTTTCTTGAAGATCCTATTAAACTAGCAAAAGAATTTGATGCATTGGATAGATATACTTTGGGACAAAATAGTTTATTTGGATGGCTAAAAAGTTTAGTTATGCCGGATAAATCTAATTAATACCTAATTAATAAATGAAGATAACGGTTGATAAGGGGATAAAATCCTTTGAAAAAATAATTACATCAATTAATGGGTTTGATGAGATAGAATTTGAATACCTTCATACACAAGAAATAACTAACGATAAATTAAAAGATACAGAAGCATTATTTATCAGATCAACCACCTCAGTAGACAAAGATTTACTTAAAAATACTAAAATTAAAATTGTTGGATCAGCAACAGCTGGTATAGATCACTTAGACACAAAATATTTAAATACCAAGGATATTAAATGGTTTTGTGCAGAAGGCTCTAATTCATTATCTGTTGTAAATTATGTTATGTCAGC
>CACDVW010000012.1 GCA_902556355.1 uncultured SAR86 cluster bacterium | reverse complement strand
TCTGAACTCGATGCTATAAATGATAAAAATAACGCATTAATAATAGCCGGTCTTACTCTTGCTAATAAGCTCATGTCTAATCCAAATGAAAAGAGTAACGATACTCAAGTAGATCTATCATCGATCATAAAAAAAATTGATCTAGCTTTAGAAAAATAATCTTTTATTAAATACTTATATATCCTATACTTTCTTTACATTCTGGTTCATTCGCTAATGTGTTATTAAATTTGAACCGATACTATTAAATAGGTGATATTCCACTATCATTGTTGTGCAATACCTATATAGGGAAGCCTGATTTGATAAGAAATTCACCACCTGACCTTTCGGTTCAGGTAAAACACATGGCGGTGATTTGGTTTGTTAGCCTCGGCGCAATTTATGGTGAAAGATAAAATTCGAAAATCACTTCTTGAGCAGGGGCTCACTCTTTCTTCTCAATCTATAGATCAACTAAATACTCAAGTTCAAAAAAATATAATTGAAAGTCTAGATCTATCAAAAATGAAAAACGTATTGCTCTACTTTCCTTATAAGCAAGAGATAAAAACAAATCTACTTCTTCAAGAGCTTGCTAAATACTCACACAATATTTATATGCCAAAAATTTTTCCAGATCGAATAATGAAATTTAATTTATATACTAGTGAATATTCTTTAAGTAAAAATAAATATGGAATTACTGAAGTAGATAATAAAGAATATTTAGAACCCCATTTTTTTGATGCTATGTTTATTCCTTTTGTTGGTGTGGATGTTAATGGTTTTAGAATTGGGTATGGTGGAGGCTATTTTGATAGAGCTCTTTCTAGTCTTATAGGTAGCAATCACAGAAAGCCATTAATTATTGGTCTTGGTTATGACTATCAAATACTGTCTAAAAATCTAGCCGAGCTACATGATTTGCGATATGACAAAGTTGTGACAGAGTCTCGTATACTTTCATATAACTGATATATAAAATATATATATTATGAAAAGGTTCTTTTTAACTACCCTTCTATTTTCGACGATTCTAATGAAAGCTGAGTCTATAGTTATTGATGGAGTTCTAGATGAGCCTGAGTGGGCAAATGCCTTTTCTATTAGCGAGTTTTATCAAACTTCTCCATTTAATCTACAAAAGTCAGAGGGTGAAACGCTGGTATATATATTTTCAAATGAAGATGGAATTTATGCAGGTTTCATTAACAAACAAAGTAATTCATCAATGTTATCTAAAAAGACCTTGAGAGATGAAATGACATCATTGAGTGATAAAAACTCCATTAATATTGATTTTGATGGCGACGGGAATAAGGCTTATATTTTAGCTGTAAATCTTGGAGATTCTTTGTTTGATGCTATCAAAATTAAAACAGGCGATTTCAAAACAGATTGGGATGGAGATTGGATAGCAAAAACCAAAAGGCATGATGGATATTGGGTCTCTGAATTTTATTTACCATGGAATCTTGTTCTGATGAATCAACCTGTAGGAGATAAAAGAACAATAAATTATTCCGTCTTGCGTTATAAAGCCAAAGAACAGGTTTGGTTAAGCAGCTCAGGGTCAATGGCTAGCAGACCAGACTTTTTTGAGAAACTAGATTCCTTAGAAGTTGCTAACTATACAAAATCAAAATTAAACTTTTTTCCATATGTGTCTTCGAATCAAAATTCAGTTACAAAATTCGAGGATAACAAAACAGGTGCTGAAATTTTCTATAACTCAGGAACAGGTAAGCAAATTAATGCAACATTTAATCCAGATTTTGGTCAGGCTGAGAGTGATGATGTTGTGATAAATTTTTCAGCTCAAGAAACTTTCTATTCTGAGAAAAGAGCCTTTTTTAATGAAAATCAATCCCTGTTTAATATTAATAACTATGATCGTTATACGGTTATGAATACTAGAAGAATTGGTTCGGCCCCAAGCTATAAATGTTTGGAAGAGGAGAATATTGATGAGTGTGAAAATTCAAAGAAAAATTATTCAGACATAGATTATGCTTTGAGGTATTCACAAAAAACAGGAAAAACAGAACTAGGATTCTTTGCTGCAAGAGAAACAGATGAGTCCTTTTCAGTAGGAAGAAACTTTTATGCCCTTAGATCAAGAACCGACCTGGGTAACAAAACGCTTGGATATATGCTTACCCATGTTGATGATAGTTTTAACAACAAAACAGCAAGCGTTAGTGTAATTGACTATGTAAATGTAAAATCAGATCAATTAACTTATTTCACAGATCTGCTTTTTTCTGAAAAAGACGATGACTCTAGATTTGGTTATAGATCTCAATTTAACTATCAGCCTTCAAATTTTTCTTATATATCCGGAAGCATCTTATATTTTGATGAAAATTTTCAGTTAAATGACTTTGGTTATCTCAGAAGAGCAGATTGGATTCATGTTGGTCTTGGTGGGGGGTTAAAGCAAATAAACTTTTCAAAAGAGTCACCTTTAGATCAAATTGATATGAATGTTGACTTTAATTATGATGCCGACACAAATGGGAATTCAAATCCTATTAGAATTGATCAAAAAAATGAAATTACCTTTAAGGACACATCAAAACTTAAGTTTGATTTTGGCATTAAAACCTCAGGGAAAAATACAACAATAACCAGAAAGAATCCTGATTTTCCATTTATAAAAATCAAAAAGAAAAAAAATATAACATTAGATTTTGAAGCAATTAATTATAAATTTTGGACCTACGATTGGAGAATTAGTTTTGAAAAAGGAGATAAATATAACTCTTGGAACTCTGATGGCTACAAAAGAGAGTTCTATAAGATAGCAGGCTCATATTTCCCAAATGATAATCTAAAAATAAATATAGGGTACAGAGTTCGAAAAGAAAATGAATGGCTGATATGGACTGAGGATAATAAATTTGGTTTGTATGACTCTGAGCAAGACACTGTCTCCATAGGCTTGAATTGGTTTAGTGGGAATAAGCATGAAATAAGATTAAAAAGTCAATTTATTGCACTTCAGGCAGATAATCCACAAAGCTTAATTTCTGATAATGGTGGCTACTTATATGAATCAGATGACTTGATAAAGCCATTTACTCAAGGTGTTGTTTCTTTTCAAGTAAGATATAAGTACGAAATTGCCCCTCTATCCTATTTGTATCTTGTGTATTCAAAAGGTGGAACCAGTTATGATGAAGATGAAGATTATTCTAAATCTGAAATTTTTAATCAACCATGGAACAATCCTTCAGACGAAGTATATTCAATCAAGTTTAGATTAAAGTATTAGTTATTTTAAAAAATCTTTATAGGCTTTATTAGAAGTCTCTTCAATAAATATAGTATCTGTCTTATTAAGGTGTTTGATAAGATGTAACTTGTTCGAATTGCTGTCTTCTATTCCAATTAATATTTTTCCGAATGCTGATCCAAGATTCCTATAATGAAATAATGATATGTTCCAGTTGCTACCAAATTTTTCTAAGAATGTTAAAAGAGCTCCTGGCTTTTCAGGAAATTCGCCTCGAAAAATTCTCTCATTTTTATGACCTTTTTGATTGATTCTTCCTCCCACCATATGTCGTAGATGGTCATTAGAAATCTCATTTCTTGTAAGGTCTTTATAGGCAAAGCCTGATTTTTTTAATTTATTTTTTATGGCTTGATATGATTTATCAGTCTTTGTTCTAACACCGACAAGAACATATGCATCATTTAGATCTGATTTTCTATAATTGAACTCGGTTATTAACGATGATCCAAATATTCTGGAGAGATTTAAAAAACTTCCTGGTTGTTCCGGTATTTTTATACTAAGTATTTTTTCTCTATTTTCACCAAGCTCAGATCTTTCAACAATAAAGTTCAATCTTTGGAAGTTAACATTAGCACCACTACTAATAGCTAATAAATTTTTACCCTTAATTTTCTTTGAATAAACTTTTAGTCCAGCTAAGGCAAGTGCTCCCGCTGGCTCTGATAGCACTCTAGTATCTTCAAATATATCTTTTACAGCAGCGCAAACCTCATCTACTGTTACTGTTATAACCTCGTCTACACATTCTTTTAAAACATCAAAATTATTTTTACCAACTTGAGATACTGCTACGCCATCTGCAAATAAACCAACTTCTTTGAGCGTAATCCTTTTATTAGCTTTTATTGCTTCTGTAAAACAAGCTGAGTCCTCTACTTCCACTCCAATTATCTTGATTTTTTTGTTGTGCTGAGCAATCCACGAAGAAACACCAGCTAAAATTCCCCCGCCTCCAACTGGAACAAATATAGCATCATAATGATTATCATCCTCAAGAATTTCTTTACCAATAGTTCCTTGACCAGCAATTGTATAAGGGTCATCAAAGGGATGGACAAAGGTTAATTTCTTTTTCTTTGATAAAGATTTTGCCTCATGTAAAGCTGTATTTACATCGTCACCATGCTGTATTATTTTTGCGCCAAACCTTTTTACATCTTTAATTTTTATCTCAGGTGTTGTTATAGGCATTACAATAGTGCACTTTATTTTCAATTTTTTACAAGCACTTGCAACTCCCTGTGCATGATTACCCGCTGAGGCAGCTATAACACCCCTCTTCTTTTCAGAATCAGATAAATTGATTATTTTGTTATAAGCTCCTCTATTTTTAAAAGAAAAAATTGGTTGTAAATCTTCTCTTTTTAAAAAGATTTTATTCTTTTCTTTTAGAGATAGATTAGGTGCAAATGTTATGGGCGAGTTTATTGCTACATCATATACAGATGCATTTTCAATTAGCTTTATATATCTTTTAGAGTTCTTAAAAGAACCTGTTTTCTTTATTTTTAATCTCAAGATAATTATCTATTGTTATTTTTCTTGTATTATACAGATATGAGTAGCTCAAAGATAAATGTTGCTAAACAAGCAATAGATTATATTAAAGATAAACTTCATCCTGAAATGATTTTGGGTATTGGAACTGGCTCTACTGTAAATTTTTTTATAGAAGAACTTGGTGCATATAAAAATTTATTTGCTGGTGCGGTATCAAGCTCGGAAGCATCTTCGAACTTATTAAATGAAAAAGGTATTGAGGTTTTTAATCTAAATGATGTTATGGATATTGCCTATTACATAGATGGTGCTGATGAAGTTTCTCCAAATTATGAGCTAATAAAGGGAGGTGGCGGTGCTCATACAAGAGAGAAAATCGTTGCGTCTGCTTCCAATGAATTTGTATGTATTGTTGATGAAACAAAACTAGTGTCACAGCTTGGAGCTTTTCCATTGCCTGTAGAGGTTCTTCCAGAAAGTAGAAGCTTAGTTGCAAGAAAAATTGTCTCTATGGGAGGAACGCCGATATATAGGGCTGGTTTTATTACCGACCAAGGTAATGAAATATTGGATATCAAAGATTTTGATATATCAAACCCAGAAGCGATAGAGGCTTTGCTTAATAACATTCCTGGGGTTGTAGATAACGGAATCTTTGCTTTTAACAAGCCCAAGAAAGTTTTAGTATCCAGCTAGTATTAAAGTATTTCTTCGATTGCAGAAATTAACTCAAGAGAATCTGGCTTCACGCCAGATTTAAATGTTGAAACAACTCTTCCCTCTTTTGAAATTAAATACTTATTAAAATTCCATGTTGGCTCAACACCAGATTCCTCTTTTAATTTTTTATAAAAAGGGTGCGCCTTCTTCCCTCTTACTTTTACTGTTGCGAACATAGGAAATTCAACGCCGTATTCAGTGGAACAAAACTCAGCCACAGCACTTTCTTTGGAATATTCTTGAAAGAAATCTCTTGATGGAACACCCAAAACTACAAAGTCATTATCTTTATATTTTTCATAAAGATTTTGAAGACCGGAATATTGATAGGTATAACCACATCTGCTGGCGACGTTAACCACTAGCAATGTCTTGCCTTCATATGCACATAAATTTTGTGATTCTGCAGAATCTAGTATTCGCATATCAGAATTAAGAAGATTCGGACAGGCATGAATATTTTGAACAACGAAAAAACAAAAAAAGCTGAACAAGATTTTTTTCATTAAAAAATTATATATATTTAATGGCGATTAAGCTATTGGGCCTATTGCAAGAACAGAGATCACAAAAACACTTACTAAAATTACAGTTTCAAAAAATTCTTTATATTTACTCATTTTATAATTCTTAATTAAAAATGGAGGGACTGAGCCCTCCATATGATTCCAGAGTGTCAGCAAATCTAATAGGGGGAGAGGAGTGCTGACATGCATTATTATATATATTTATATTATATTATCAATACTTTTTATAAAATAAATTTAAATTACTCCAAATAATCGCTAAATGTGCGATTTTATAAGGATAAATATGCTTATTTTTTATGTATAATGCATGTCTAATTTATTTACGGAGTATAAATTGAAAGGAACAGTCCACTATGAAATTGTTGATAGCGTTGCGCTTTTAACTGTAGATAACCCCCCTGTGAATCCTCTGAGTGAGGGTGTTAGGAATGGTCTTTTTGAAGGCATTGCTAAAGCAGAGGCTGATAATGATGTTGTTGGTGTAGTTGTTACAGGTAAAGGAAGAGCATTTATAGCTGGAGCAGATATTTCTGAATTTGGTGGAAATATGAGCGGACATAGCTTAAATGACGTATTTAAAAGCATGGAGTATTGTTCCAAGCCTTTGGTAGCTGCTATTAATGGTATAACTCTTGGTGGTGGACTTGAAACTGCGCTTTGTTGTAACTACAGAATAGCCTCTAAACAAGCATTTGTTGGTCTACCTGAGGTAAATTTAGGCCTTTTACCTGGTGGAGGTGGAACACAGAGACTTCCTAGGTTGGCTGGCCCTTCAGAAGCGCTTAAAATGATGCTTACAGGAGCACATATACCTGCCAAAAAAGCTTTAGATATGGGAATTGTAGACTCACTGTCTGATAATGTTGTAGAAGATTCTATTCAATTTGCTAAAGAAAAGGCAAAAGAAGGCTCTAACCACCCTAAAGTTCGTGATCTTAATGAAAAAATGATCGAAGCAAGAGGATCAGAAAATGTTTTAGTTGAGGCGCAAGCTTTGGCAGCTAAGGCAAGAAAGGGCCAATTTGCCCCTGGTCAAATCATTAAATGTGTTGAGGCTGCTATAAATCTTGATGATTTTGATGAAGGCTTAAAAAAAGAAGGAGAGTTATTTGTTGAGTGCCTAATGCACCCGCAAAGAGAAGCAATGATTCATATATTCTTTGGAGAGCGAGCTGCATCAAAAATTTCAGATGTTCCTGCCGACACCCCTTCAATGGATATTAAAAAAGCTGGAATCATTGGATCAGGAACTATGGGTGGAGGTATTGCTATGTGTTTTGCTAATGCAGGAATTCCAGTCCATATAATTGATCAAGATGAAGAAAATTTGAAAAGAGGTCTTTCTGTAATAGAAAAAAATTATGACTTTATGGTTGGCAAGGGCCGAATGACGCCCGAGCAAAAAGATATGGTTTTTGGACTAATATCATCAAGCCTTGAATATAAAGATTTACATGATGTCGATATTGCAATCGAGGCTGTATATGAAAATCTAGATTTAAAATTAGAAATCTTTAAAAATCTTGATGAGCATACTAATGAAAATGCAATACTTGCAAGTAACACATCTGGATTAGATGTAGATGCAATAGCATCAGTAACTAAAAGGCCTGATAAGGTAGTAGGTACTCACTTCTTTAGTCCAGCTAATATCATGAGATTGTTAGAAGTAGTTCGTGGAGAAAAGACATCTCACGAAACACTAGCTAGTGTAATGACAGTTAGTAAGAAGATAAAAAAAGCTGCGGTAGTATCTCTTAATGCACCAGGTTTTATTGGCAATAGGATGCTTTTTAATTACACAGCACAGGCTAATATGCTTCTTCTTGAGGGTGCCCTTCCCCATCAAATTGATCAAGCTATAGAATCATTTGGATTAAATATGGGCCCATTTAGAATGATGGATTTAGTTGGTCTTGATCTTGGCTGGAGAGCAAGAAAGCTTAGCGGTGTTGAATCCCCACTTCATGCAAAGATTGGAGATTATTTATGTGATAACGATAGATTTGGTCAAAAAAACGGCAAAGGTTATTACAACTATAGTGAAGGCTCAAGAGCTCCTAACCCTGCTCCAGAAAACGAAGAAGTCTATGAAAAGATTTCTTCAGAGAATGGTTTTACAAGAAGAGAAATTTCAGATGAAGAAATTACTGACAGGTGTATCTTAGCTCTTATTAATGAAGGAGCTGATATATTGTCAGAGGGTGTAGCCCAGAGAGCAGCGGATATAGATGTTGTTTATATTAATGGTTATGGTTTTCCAATATGGAGAGGTGGGCCAATGCATCATGCCAATGCTATGGGCTTAGACGTTGTTGTTGATAAATTAAAGAAATATCATGAAATTACTGGAAATGATGCATACAAACCTAGTGAATTACTAATAAAACTTGCACAAAGTGGAGAAAAGCTAAATGTTGCGCCTTCAGGGGACGATAGAAAAGAAAAACTTAATTTTGCTATGTCCTCAGTTGCAGGCAACTTTTAGTAGGTATGTACAATTTGGGGCGTTAGGCTCTAATTAGAACTTTTGTCCCAATATTTACTAAATTAAATAATTCAATTACATCATAATTGAACATTCTAATGCAGCCATGTGATGCTTTTGTGCCTATTAATCCCTCTTCATGGGTTCCGTGAATGTATATGTATCTTCGAAAAGAGTCTACATTCCCACCTTTGTTTAAACCATCCTCTTCGCCATCTAGCCACATTATTCTGGATGTAACATAGTCATTATCGGTATCTTCAAACTGATCAATTATAGTTGCAGATCTCTTAGTATTTATTCTTGAAGTAAATATAGTGTTTATCTCTGCTTCTTCACCAATCATCTCTTTAATAGAATGTTTCCCAAGCGGTGTTTTGAATGAATTTTCAATGCTACCCTCTCCATATTTAGATGTTGAGATTGGATAAGAAGCTTTGATTAGGCTGTTTTCTATCAAATATAGTCTCTGTTCAGATATATCAACTTCAATATGGGCACTTTCAGCATATGAAATTACTGAGAACAGCAATAATGTTAATATTTTTTTCTTTTTGAGCATAAATCAATTATAAACGATGTTAAAACCATTATTAAAGCCAAAATAAATGGAATATAGTGTCCAAAAATATTATATAGGCTTCTTTTATAAGTAAAATTAATACCAGAATTAATTACACCAGAGATATTTTTATCTAATTTATCAACAATTGTTCCATTATTAGTTATTATTGCTGAAATTCCATCATTGGTAGCTCTTATAATCCATTTATTATTTTCAATAGCTCTAATTCTTGTTATTGCTAGATGCTGATATGGGCCCATTGATTTCCCAAACCAAGTGTCATTGCTAACATTAATCATAAAATTAGAACTAATGTTGCTTTTTCTTACAGTATTTCCAAAAGCTACATCAAAACAAATTAGCGGTGAGAAGCTTACCCCACCTATACTGTTAATTCGAATATTATTCTGATTACTGCTGCCATGAGATACATTTGACATGGGCATATCAAAAAAATCTATTAGGCCTCTTAATGAGCTTGTGAAGGGTATATATTCACCAAATGGCACTAGATGTCTTTTATTATAGATTTCGTTAGTATTAACGTTGATTAATGAGTTAAAGAGAGTTTTATCGTAAATATTCCAAACACCCATAATTATTTCTTTATCTTTTTTATTAATTTTATTAATAAACTGACTAAAATCATTTGAATTTAAAGAATATGGAAGCTCTGCTTCAGGAAGCACAATCATTTGAGATTCTGCTGAGGTTTCTTTTATCAGATCAAGAATATTATTTTCAATATATGACTTATAACCAAGATTATATTTTTGAAATGGGTCGGAGGAGGGTTGAATTATTGAAACGTTAAGATCGAATTCAGTACTTTCGTTTTTTTCAATTATTGGAATAAATAATACCAAAGATCCAAAAAATATTTTATATCTATGCTCCCATAAAATTGCTATTGAAGTAGCTATGAGATAAACAATGAAAGAGCCCCCTGTAACTCCAACATGAGAATAAATTGCATGAAGTGGTGTATCAAGAAAAACAGTTCCTGGAATTAACCACGGAACCCCATTTAATAAATAATATCTTGATAATTCAAACAAAATTAGAAGACTTGCAATAGAAAAAATTTTTAAATGTTTAGACTTCGCCTTACCACTAAATAATCTGTATTTTAATGCTATTAAAGGTAATCCAAAGCATAGTGTAAGGAATAAAGTTAATAGAATAAAAATAATAAGAGATATTAATATACTTGTTTTTCCATAATAGTAAACACTTACTATTAACCATGACATTCCAAAACCCCAATGACCAATTGCCCAAGATATTAATTTCTTAAATGTATAGTTATTTTCAAATAATATAGATCTTATTAAGTATGCATATGATACTAATATCAGTGGCTTGATGGAGAAGGGCGCAAAGGCAAAAATTCCAATAAGCCCAAACATGAATGCAGCGAAATATTGCTTGAGGGCCATTAAGATTTTGTTATCTGAACTTTATCTATTTTTCTGTCATCAGCATGGGTAACTTTGATGGATAGATTTTCAATTTTTACAACGTCACCTTTTTTAGGGAGCACCCCTAATTCGCTAATAATAAATCCACCCAATGTTTCTGCATCGATCTCTAGAGAATCTATATTTAGATTAAAAAACTCTGTGAAGTCTTCAATTTCAACCTTAGCATCTGCTGTATAGATATTTTGTGATATTTTAATTATTTCTTCTTCATCAATATCGTGTTCGTCTTCAATTTCACCCACTAACTCCTCAAGGATGTCCTCGATGGTAACTAGTCCCGATATAGTTCCATATTCATCAATGACAACAGCAAGATGTGATCTATCTTTCTTGAACTCTTCAAGCAATGAATCAGCTTTTTTGGTTTCAGGGACTACATTTGCGTCTCGTAGCATTTCAGACAGGCTAAATTCTTCAATTCCACCATAAATTTTAGGCAACATGTCTTTTGCAAGCAAAATACCTTTTACTTCATCCCTTTCCTGCCCTAATACGGGATATCTAGAATGACCAGACGCAATGATCTTTTCTATAATGGCGTTAATTTCTTCATCAATTCCAAATGTCACCATATCAACTTTAGGAACCATTATTTCTTTGACTGTTGTATTACCAAGTCTTATAGCTTTGTTAGCAATGGATTCTGCTTCTTTATCAATGATATTAAGGTCAACAGCATCTTTTAGGAAGTCTGTGACCTCAGAAACAGATTGAGTCTTAATAAAAAATGGATTTCTAAAAAATTTTTTTATTTTTGATAAGAATCCCGAAGGAGGGTGACTGTCGTCGCTATCTAAATTTTGATTCATTTAATATGGATTACTAATATTTATTTTTTTTAAAGTTTGTATTTCTTTGTTTTCCATGATCACAGCATTTTCATTATTTTCATGATCATATCCAAGTATATGATATACACCATGAGCCAACATGTGAATAATATGATCATCAAAAGTTTTTCCTTCTTTTTTAGCTTCCGCTTTCACATATTCAACACTAATTGCAATATCGCCAATATTTTTTGTTTGTTTTACTGAAATATCGTCATTTGGAAAAGATAATACATTTGTGGTTTTATCTTTTTGACGAAATTGCATATTTAATTTTTTCATTTCCTTGTCATTCAATAAGCGAAGATTTATAACGCAATCAGACATTTTCTCTTGGTCAAGAATTGTGGACACAACCTTATTTAATTTATTATTGAGGGGCTTTTCAATATCAATGCCCTCATCTAGAGAAATTATTAAGCTCACTTATTTATATTTAATTCAAATTTTTTATATGCATCAATTATTTTTCTAACAAGAGGGTGTCTCACCACATCATTTGAAGAAAATCTAGTAATACCGATACCATCTGTTTCCTTCAAAACATTGATAACATGATCAAGGCCTGAAGTAATGTGTTTAGGTAAATCAATTTGAGTCAAGTCACCATTAATAACTGCTTGTGAACCAAAGCCTATTCTTGTTAGAACCATCTTCATTTGCTCAACAGTTGTATTTTGACTTTCATCCATGATGATAAAAGAATTGTTAAGTGTTCGTCCTCTCAGATAAGCAAGAGGAGCAACTTCTATTACTTCTTTTTCAATTAACTTAGTTGTTTTTTCAATGCCTAACATCTCATACAATCCGTCATATAGAGGCCTTAAATAAGGGTCAACTTTTTGTGAGAGATCGCCAGGTAAAAAACCAAGCTTCTCACCAGCTTCTACAGCTGGTCTAATTAATACTATGCGCTGAACTTTATCACTAAGAAGAGCCTCTACAGCCGCTGCTACAGCTATATAAGTTTTACCAGTTCCAGCATCGCCAATGCCAAAATTAATCTCATATTTATTTATATTTTTTATATAGCTCTGCTGATTACCACCTCTTGGCCTGACGATCTTTTTTGGTGTTCTTATTTGGATATCTGTATCAATAACCTCAGGTTTTTTTGATAGGCTCAAGTTCAGATGTGATTGAATTGTTAAGTGGACGGCTTCTTTACTAATTTCAATATTTTTCTTTGTTAGATTATATAAATCCAAAATTGCATCGGAAGCGTGTTTAATATCTTTTTCGTTACCAGTTATTTTTACCTCATCGCCCTTATGAAAAATTTTTACTGAAAAACTTTTTTCTATAAGCTTTAAATTACCATTAAGCTCTCCAACAAATAGGGCTATTCTTTCTGCATTAGATGGTTTTAAAGAGATGTTTCTTAAAGCGGTTTGAGTTTCTTGCATTAATTTTTAAATTTTACCTCTTGGATTATGCAAAGTGCCTAATAAAGAATAGGATAATGCCTCTGTAATCTCTATGTCTACTAGTTTTCCTATAAAACCTATATTTTCAAGATCAAAATTTACAACTCTATTACATTCTGTTCTTGCCTGGAGTTGATCTGATCTTTTTTTTGCAATGCCGGTCACTAGGCATCTTTGAATACTACCAACCATACTCTTGCTATGATTTCTATGAAAATGGTTCAGCCTGTCTTGAAGTGTGTTAAGGCGTTCTTTCTTTTCCTCTAATGGGGTCATATCCTCTAATTTAGAGGCAGGAGTTCCAGGTCTCTTGGAATAAATAAAACTAAAAGAAGAATCAAATTCTATCTCATTAACCAAATCCACGGTCTCCATAAAATCATCATGAGATTCACCAGGAAATCCTACAATAAAATCAGATGAAACCCTCAAATCTGGTCTGAAAGATTTAATTCTTTGAACTGCATTATGGAAAATATCTATTGTGTAATTTCTTTTCATCTTCTCTAGAATTTTATTTGATCCTGATTGCACCGGTAAGTGAAGTTGACTCACCAATTGTGGTATATATTGATATGCCTCAATTAAATCATCTGTCATATCTAATGGATGAGAAGTTGTATACCTAATTCTTTCGATACCATCAATATGACTTGTTATCTCTATGAGGTCTGACAACCTTAAAATTCTATCCTTATATGGCATTTTGTATGAATTTACATTTTGTCCTAAAAATGTAATTTCACTTACTCCTTGCTCAGCAAGGCGAGCAACCTCATCAAAAATTTGCTCAGGTTTTCTACTAACCTCATCACCTCTGGTATAGGGAACAACGCAAAAAGAGCAATATTTTGAACAGCCCTCCATAATAGCAACATAGCTTGAGGGGCCACCTGTAGTTGGTTTTGGCAAAGAATCAAATTTTTCTTCAATTGGAAAAGTTATATCAATTGCTTTGATGCCCTTGTTAGGGTCAATGTCCAGCAAATCAGAGACCCTATGAAGGGTTTGAGGGCCATATATAAGATCAACATAAGGAGCACGTTTTTTTATATTGCTGCCTTCTTGAGTTGCAACACATCCACCAACACCTATTTTTAAGTTTGGATTTTTCTCTTTAAGTTTATTGAGCCTTCCAAGTTCTGAATAAACTTTTGATTCAGCCTTATCTCTTATAGAGCATGTATTCAGAAGAATGATGTCTGCGTCTTTAACATCATTTGTTAGTTCTACTCCTTTTTTTTCTTTTAAAATATCTACGGTCTTGTCCGAATCGTATTCGTTCATTTGACAGCCATAGGTTTTAATATAAAGTTTCGTACCCATATAATTAAGTATTATGAAATCTAAAAGTGTTTACAAGATAATTTTCATGCAACTTGGCGAAGTATATGAAGTTTTTGCAAAACAAATTTTTCAAAGCGATATGTACGGTTTCATTGAGGTTGAGAATTATATATTCAATAAAGACAAACAACTAGTTGTAGACCCATCATCAGAAAAACTCAAAAATGAATTTTCAGATGTTCAAAGAAGTTATATTCCTATGAATGCGATTATAAGAATAGATGAAGTAAAAGAGACTGGAGAAGCAAAGATCAAGGAAAACAAAGGACAGGTAAGTCCGTTTCCATTAAACATTCAACCTTTAAATAAAAAAGATTAATTAGCCCTCTGGTAAAAAAAGATTTTTATAAAATTTCAATTCTGCAACAGACTCTTTAATATCTCCCATAGCTCTATGAGAACCCTCCTTCTCATATACTTGAGCCTCATTCATCCACCTAACTGCGGCTTCTTTAAAAGAAGATACATCTATATGCCTATAATTAAAATAAGATTCTAATCTAGGCATATATTTAGCTAAAAATCTTCTATCGTGCGAAACTGTATTTCCGCACATGGGTGATTGATTTGGGCCAACGTATTTTGAAACAAAGTCTAATGTTTCTATTTCAGCCATCTGTTCAGTAATAGAGCTTTTCTTTACAGCGTCTATCAAACCTGATGATCCATGCTGGTTTTGATTCCATTCGTCCATTTGATCTAGCAAAGAGGTTTGTTGGGTTATTATCAAATTTGGTCCCTCAGCTAAAATATTAAGTTGAGAGTCTGTAATTAATGTAGCAATTTCTATGATTCTTTCTTTTTCAGGGTCAAGACCGGTCATCTCTAGGTCAAGCCAGACTAAATTATCTTTTGATTGTAAGCTCTTCATAACTTTTTATATTTCTTCCTTTAGTGTATTTTGTGCTTATTATGCAAAAAGTTCAAACTGGTTTAGTAATAGAATTTTACTCAAATAGCTGTTTGGTTCGTACAGACAAAAAAGACATCCCATGTATTGGAATAAAAGACATTATTGTTGGAGATGTGGTTGAAATTGAAATATTACAAGATAGCAAAGAGACTAAGGGAGTAATTTTATCTAGAGAAGATAGGAAATCGCTTTTGCAAAAAAAGGATGGAATAAAATACAAAAATATTGCTGCCAACCTTAGTCATGTAGGCATATTGGTAACACCAAAACCCAAAACTACTGCTGAATTTATTGATAAGTGGATATTAACTTCATTATTATCAGGTATTGAGCCTTTTGTTATTTGTAATAAATCAGATCTTAATCATGATGAAGCTTATTTGAAGCAAATAAATCTATATAAAAGCCTTGATATTCAAACCTTTAGTATTTCTGCAAAAGAAAATACAAACATAGATCTCCTTCAAAACTATTTGAAACATAAATGTGCTCTATTTGTTGGTAACTCTGGTGCAGGAAAATCAACTCTTACTTCATTAATTACAGGCAAGGAGATCAAAACAAACACGCTCTCAAACAATCAAGGCGTGCATACGACATCTATCTCAACGCTATATCAGGTTAATGCAAACACTCAAATTATTGATTCTCCAGGAGTTAGGGACCTCCCAATATCTGGATGGAAAACAAATCAAATTATTGCTGGTTTTAAAGAAATATATGCATCTTCAAAAGAATGTGAGTTTAATGACTGCAATCATATAAACAATAAAGGTTGTAATGTCATAAAAAAACTTAATGATGGTGAAATAAGTCAAAGTAGATACAATAATTTCATTAAATTTAGAGATAGCGTACTTAACGATGAATAAAAAAACTCATTTTGGTTACAAAGAGGTAGACGAAAAAGATAAAAGCTCCCATGTTGGTGGGGTTTTTTCTTCTGTTGCAGAAAACTACGACATCATGAATGATGCTATGTCATTTGGCATGCATAGACTGTGGAAAATGATTCTAGTTGAGCTTGCCGCTATTTCAGATAAAGACAGTGTTCTAGATATAGCAAGCGGAACTGGGGATATTGCAAAGCTAATTTCCAAAGACTTTCCCAAAACTGAGATATACATGACAGATATCAACATGGACATGCTCTCAGAGGGCAGAGATAGAGCAATTAATGAAAGCTTTTATGCTAATTGTCATTTCTGTCAACTCAGTGGAGAAGAAATCCCGTTTAATGATGATGCTTTTGATGTAATCACAATTGGATTTGGTTTGAGAAATTTTACAAATAAAGAAAAAGGCCTCAAAGAAATGAGAAGATGTCTTAAAAAAGATGGCAGGCTGCTTGTTCTAGAGTTTTCTGAACCTTTAAATCCTATTTTTTCTAAAATCTATGACTGGTATTCATTCAATGTTCTTCCCAAGCTTGGTTCTATGCTTGCAAATGACTCTGATAGCTATCAATACCTTGCAGAATCTATTCGCATGCATCCTGATCAAGAAACATTAAAATCAATGATAATAGAAGCCGGATTCAGTAATTGTAAATTTTACAATCTCCTTAACGGCATTGTTTCGATACATGTGGCATATGACGAATAACTTGTTAAAAATAATAAATAACACCATAAATGACATTGAAAACGCCTCTCCGGTTGCTCGAGATAAGCTGATCCAAATTTATCCAATAAGTTTCCTTTTATCCTTAAAGGGTCACAAAAATATTTACTTTAGCCTAGACAAAAATAGTAAGAACATTTCTTTTGAAAAAACTTCACATATAGATTTTGAAATACGATCTTCAATCAAAGAAGTGCTTGATTTAATTCTTTCAAAAAAAATTAAAAAAGAAATTATCTACGGTGATAATGAAAAAGCAATTTTAATGATTAATGCAATCTTAAAATCTGATATTGATATTGTATTTTTAATAGATAAATATTTTGGAAATGTGCCTGCTGTTTTAGCCTATCTTGCAAAAGAAAAATTGTTTACAACAAACCAGTATAATAAAAAAAATGAGCTCCAGTCTAAATTTAGAGATCTATCCATAAGACTTGATAGACTTGAGGCTGTTAATAATTTATGAATTTCTTAATAATAATTTTTCAAGGCTTAAAGATGATAGCTTTAGGCATTAGGTTCAAAATCTTTATGAATCCTAATGGTGAAAAAGCTGCAAAATACCTTGAGTCACTAGGGCCAATTTTTATTAAATTTGGTCAATTGCTCTCTACTAGAACAGATATTCTAGATATAGACACTGCAAAAGAACTTCAAAGCCTGACTGATAGCTGCAAGCCTTTTTCAGTTAAAGAGCTTAAAAAAATTGTAGAAAAAGAACTAGGCAATTCAATTAATGATCTGTTTGATGATTTCAACGAAGTGCCAATGGCTGCTGCATCATTAGCGCAAGTTCATTCTGCAAAACTTAAAGATGGTAAAAAAATTGTTGTAAAAGTTTTAAGGCCAAATATTGAAAAAGAAGTTAAGAAGAATCTCAGGCTTTTAAAATCTGCTGCAAAAGTTTGTACATATCTTTATTCTGAGAGCGATAGAATAAGACCAATTGAAGTAGTAAAAGATTATGAAAATACGATTCTACGTGAATTAGATTTAAGGCTAGAAGCTGCTAATACAAACCTTACCAGAAAAAACTTTGTGGGCTCTGAAGAATTATATATTCCTGAAGTATATTGGGACTTAACCACTTCAAAGGTAATGGTATTAGAGGAGATCGATGGAATACCTTGTACGGATATTGAGACCATTGAGAAATTTAATATAGATAAAAAAAGATTGGCAGAAAACGGTGTCATGATTTTTCTTAACCAAGTATTTCGCGATAACTTTTTTCATGCGGATATGCATCCAGGAAACATATTTGTTTCCAAAGAAAATCCTGAAAAGCCAGGATATATAGCAATCGACTGTGCGATAAGCGGTTCTCTTTCTAATGATGAAAGATATATTCTTGCAAGAATGCTTCAGGCTGTAATCAAGCAAAATTATAAATCTCTGGCTCAGTTATTTATAAGCTCAGAATGGGTTAACCCAAATTCAAACCAAATAGAACTTGAAAATACTCTCAGAGCTTGTTGTGAACCAATATTTGAAAAACCTTTATCAGAAATTGAATTTGGTAAACTGCTCTTATATCTATTTCAAGGCACTAGACCTTTTGGATTATCGCTTCAGCCATCATTAGTTTTACTTCAAAAAACTCTTATACATATTGAAGGAATGGGTCGCCAAATATACCCTCAACTAGATTTTTGGGGAATAGCTGAGCCATACCTTGATAATTGGCTTAAAGAGCAATTTAATCCGTTAAAAATAAAAGATTATATTTTAGAGAATAAAGACGAATTAATAATGAAGGCTTCTGAAATGCCTAGCTTTATATATGAAACCTTGGACGAAATTAGAGGTTATTCCAAAAATAGAAGATCGTATGAGGAAAAAATCCATAAGATGGAGATGGATCTGCAAAAACAAAAATACATCATAAGTTTCTTTCTAATAGGTATAATATTAGGGTGTGGTGCTTTTTTATTGCTCACATAGGAGATTTATATGGGCTTAGGTGGAATAAGTATTTGGCAACTTCTAATCATTTTAGTTGTGGTGCTTTTAATTTTTGGTAGTGGCAAATTAAAGACTTTGGGATCTGACCTTGGCTCGGGCCTAAAAAGCTTTAAAAAGGCTGTAAAAGAAGAAGATAAAGAAGACAACAAACAAGATTAACAATTGCTTCAGATTGGTTTTTTAGAAATTGCTATTATCCTAATCATAGGATTATTAGTTATTGGCCCCGAGAGGCTGCCTGAGCTTGTCAAGAATCTCTTAAAATTTTATAAAAAAATTCAAAATCAGTTTTCTGAATTTAAAAATAACTTCGAACAAGATATTGGTGCTGACGATATTAAAAAAGATGTTTTTAATGAAATGCGGATGGAAGAATTAGAAGGCTTTGAGAAAAAAAAGAAAGATGAATAGCAGCTCAGTTTCATCTCATCTAATAGAACTTAGATCTAGATTGATTAAAACATTAATTTGTATGGGGGTTCTTACCATTATCGGATTGCCATTTGCTTCAGAAATATATTCTTTTGTGGCATCACCACTGATGTCTGTTTTGCCTAGTGGCAGCTCAATGATTGCTACTGGAGTAAGCTCGCCATTTATGGCGCCTATAAAATTAACTCTATTTGTGGCGCTATTACTGAGCATGCCTTATTTCTTCTATCAGATGTGGCTCTTTATGTCTCCGGGCCTTTATAAAAATGAAAAAAGCTTAGTTCTTCCCTTAATGACATCAACAATTTTTTTATTTGTCGCAGGTGTGGCTTTTGCATATTACGTTGTATGTCCGATTATCTTTAGTTTTTTTATTAACTCTGCTCCTGATTCAATTGTTGTTATGACTGATATAAGTCAATATTTAAATTTTGTTCTTAAGGTTACTTTTGCTTTTGGAGTTGCTTTTGAGATGCCAGTAGCAACATACCTAATAATAAGATCTGGTATTGCAAAGAAAGAGAAATTAAAGAAGGCGAGACCATACTTAATTGTGTTATTTTTTATTTTAGGAATGATTCTAACACCGCCAGATGTTTTTTCTCAGTTATTTTTAGCCATCCCAATGTGGCTTCTTTTTGAATTAGGATTGCTAATTTCAAAGGATAAAATTTAATGGATATTGAGAATCTTTCAAAAAGGTTTAAGGAAGATGGCTACATTTACATTGAAAATTTCTTTGATGGGAATTTGATGGATAGCTATCATCAGAAAATTCTTAGTCATTTTAAAAAAGATACTGAATACAAACATGACATGACTTTCATAGAAAAATCAGACACGGATGTTATTCCATGGTTTCCTCAGCTTGAGGGAGAAACAATTTTTAATATTGTTGAAGATGACCAAAGATTGCAAAAGATTACAGAAAAAATACTTGGTAGTGGATGGAAGTCTTTGTACAGCATGATAATGTTTAGCAATAAGTCATCAAATGGACAAGCATGGCATCAAGACTGTAATCCTGAAAATAAAGAAATCTATAACCTCAACAGACTTGTTTATACAATGGATATTAATAAATCAACAGGTGGCGAGCTAGTCTTAATTCCAGGCTCACACAAGAAAGGAATAATACCCTCAGATTCTTTTGGTAATGAGATAGGGCATGAGGTAATTATTGAGCCAAGCAAAGGGTCTCTTGCCATATTACATGGGCATCTATGGCACAAGGTTCTCCCAATACACGACAACATAAGAGTCTCTACAAATTATCGCTGCATACCAAGTGGAACTCCGGATAATATTACTGATATATGCGTTTATAGAAATATGATGTATCGCTTCTCGGATGAGAAAATCTTAACAACTAGAGATTAAAGACCCAATCTTTTCGTCCAATCATCATTGTCAGGTCTTTGATTTTCAATAATAAGATTTACTAAATCTTCACACGAAGAAGAGACTATTAAATCATTAAAATTTGCTTGTGTTATAAAATCTTCTTCAACTGCCTTTTTCATCCATGCTAGCAAATGGTCATAATATCCCTCGGTATTAAGAAGTCCCACTGGCTTGTTGATAAGTCCAAGCTGGTTGTTAGCCATTATCTCAGCTAACTCATCCAAAGATCCCACGCCACCAGGAAGCACTATAAATGCATCTGATCTTTTCATAAACTCATCTTTTCGATCTAATAAGGTTTTTGTAATTATTTGATTTTTTAATCTTGGGTTCACTAACTCAAGATTATGTAAAGATTCTAAGCCAATTCCAATGGCGTCTACCCCATTATCAAGAGCTGCGTCTGAAACTATTTTCATAAGACCTACATTTCCACCACCAAAAACAACATTGATGCCTTTTGCTGCAAGAATTTCTCCAATCTTTTTCGCATCTTCAGCATATCTAGGATTGTTACCCTCATGAGCTCCACAAAAAACTGATATATTTTTCATAATTAAATTAAGTTTTAAAATTAAATGTTACTGGTCCCTTATTTATCGATGATATATTCATTGATGCGCCAAACTTCCCCTCTTTTACGAACTGATGTTCTTTTTTAAAAAGATCTACAAATTTATCATACATTAATTTTGCTTTATCCGGCTTGGCGGCTTTATGAAATGTTGGTTTGTTTCCTTTATTGGTTATTGCTGAAAGAGTAAATTGGCTTACTATCAAAACTTCTTCTTTTGAATCTTTTAATGAACGAGAAGTTATGCCTTTTGAACCATCAATCATTTTAAAGTTGAGAAGCTTTTCTGACATCTTAGCTATAGATTCATTTGTATCAGAATCTTCGATACAGACTAAAACCAATAGGCCGCTTCCTATTGACGAAAATTCTTTATTATCAATATGTACTTTCGCCTCTAGGACTCTTTGAGCTAAAGAAATCAATCTTTATGCGTCTTCTAAGCCTTGATCCCATTCTCCGAGAGAAGCAAGTTTATTCATTTTAGCTCTATGGGATAAAGCATCTTGAGAAATGAACATATTCTCTGGCTTACCACCCCATGCTTTAAGTGCAGCAGCCTGAAGTGCTCTTCCATATGAAAAACTTAATTTCCATTCAAACCCACCTATTTTATTCATGGCATCTAAATGCGCAGTTGCCAAAATATCAGATTGACCTCCAGATAAAAAAGTAATTCCAGGAAGCTCTGAAGGAACGTTGGCAATTAAACAATCCAATGTTTTTCTTGCAACTTCATCGATATCAGCTTGCTGATTACAGCTTGAACCTGATGTAACCATGTTTGGTTTTAATATTGTTCCTTTTATATTTACTTCATTATCGGCGAGATGTTTAAAGAGTGATTTCAAGGATCTATCTGATGCATCATAACAATCTTCAATTGAGTGAGAGCCATCCATCAACACTTCTGGCTCAACCATAGGAACCATTCCATTATCTTGGACAATTTTTGCATAATCAGCCAATGCCTTCATGTTAGCGTCAATGCATTCTTGGGTTGGCATACCATCACCAATTTTTATAACAGCTCTCCACTTAGTGAATTTTGCTCCCATAGAAACATATTCTTTTAATCTTTCATCTAAGCCATCTAAGCCAACAGTTACTGTCTCATCTAAATCACCAAAAGGCTGAAGCCCTTTATCAACTTTAATTCCAGGAAGGGCGCCTTGATTAGAAATAATATCAACGAGAGAAGTTCCATCCTTAGCATTCTGTCTAATAGTCTCATCAAAAAGAATTACGCCACCGATATTATCTTTCATGCCTGAAGATCTAAATAACATTTCTCTATAATCTCTTCTATTATCCTCATTAGACTCAACCCCAATGCTGTCGAATCTTTTACCGCATGTTGGATTGCTCTCATCAGCAGCGAGGATACCCTTGCCGTCTGAGACAATATAAGATGCTATTTCTTCTAAAGTATTTAATGACATTACTATCTCCCTATCTTCATATTTTAGCTTTTAAAGCCTGTATAGATGGTAAATCTTTTCCTTCCATAAATTCAAGAAAAGCTCCTCCGCCTGTTGAACAATATGATACATCATCTTTGTTTATAAATTTGTTGATAGCAGATAGAGTCTCTCCGCCCCCTGCTATTGAAAAACCATCTGATTTTGCAATTTCTCTAGATAGTTCTTCTGTTCCCTTTGAAAAATAATCATTTTCAAAAACTCCTAATGGCCCATTCCATAAAATAGTTTTTGAACTTAAAACTATGTTTTGAATTTCTTGACTAACAAGTTGATCCAGAATCATTTCATTGATGCCAACATCAGAAATATTTTTTTCACTGATATTTTTACCTTCAAAAGTCTCTGAGGTAATGACTTTTTCTGGCAGTATTACTTTTCCCTTATCTAAAAGTTCCCTTGCAATAGCAATCATGGACTCCTCTATAAGAGATTGACCTACCTCATATCCTGCAGCTTTGATAAAAGTATTAGCTATCCCTCCGCCAACAATAAAGTGATCAGCCTTAGAGTTAATATTCTTAATAAGTTCTAATTTTGTTGAAACTTTTGCACCGCCAATGATAGCGGTATAGGGCTTTTGAGTATTGTTTAATGCTTTAGTAAGTGCATCGATTTCTTGTTCTAACAGGATTCCTGAGCATGCTGCATTTGAATGAATAATAGATGAATGGGTGGATGCCTGCTCCCTATGAGAGGTTCCAAACGCATCAAAGACATAGAGATCTCCAAGATTGCCAAGCTTCTCTCCTAACTCTTTAGTATTTGCTTTTTCTCCTTCAAAAAACCTTATATTTTCAAGTAATTGGATACTGGAATTTCCTTGAAAAATTGCAGGATCTTCAATAGATTTAACTACTTCTACCTCCTGACCAAAAATCTCTGATGCTGCTTTGGCAACTGGTTTTAAGGAAAAGATTTCTTCGTACAAACCTTCTGTGGGTCTTCCAAGGTGGCTTACTAATAAAATTTTTGCGTCCTGGTCTAAAGCATATCTTATAGTTGGAAGACATGCCTTTATTCTAGTTAAGTCTTGAACATGTCCCTCCTTGATAGGGACGTTCATATCAACCCTTATAACAAGATTTTTATTGGTAATATTTTTTAATGAGGATAATTTAATCATTAACTAATGATTTTGATAACTCAACAACATTTGCAGTTGTGAAACCAAAATGCTCAAGCAAAACATTAGCAGGAGCAGACTCACCAAAGGACTCAATGCCAAGGACTTTGTCACCCTTATTTAATATTTTGTACCAAGAGTTAGGATGCGACAACTCAATAACAAGCGCTGGCAGGTCAGGCTTAATGACCTTTGATTGATAATCATCGCCTTGTTCTAAAAATACATCAAGACATGGCATTGAAATGACATTAGTTTTAATCCCATGCTCATTTAACAAAACATCTGATGCGTCTAGGGCTAGCTGTAACTCACTTCCAGATGCAATTAATGAGAGAGTTGCATCTCCGTCTTCTTTTATTAGGTAACCTCCATTCTCAATTGCGTCTATCTGTTCTTTGGTTCTGCTAATAGCACTGGTATTTTGTCTACTTAAAACTAGGCATGTAGGAGAGCTTTCAGAAATGACAGCATTTTTCCAAGCAATTGATGTCTCAACAAGGTCTGCAGGTCTCCAATTATAAAGATTTGGAGTAGATCTTAGTGTAACTAAGTGCTCTACAGGTTGATGGGTGGGGCCATCTTCTCCAAGAGCTATGGAGTCATGCGTATATACAAATATGCCTGGTAACCCCATTAGTGCAGATAGTCTTACAGCATTTCTAGCATAGTCAGTAAATACAAGGAAAGTTGCTCCATATGGCTTGATACCACCATGCAAAACCATACCATTCATAATTGCAGACATACCAAACTCTCTAACACCATAATTTATGTGATTGCCGGAAGGATTTTCATTTGAAAATGTTGAGCTTGATTTGGTAAAAGTATTGTTTGAAGGAGTAAGATCAGCTGATCCTCCAACAAGTTCTGGAAGCTCTTTGACAAAAAAGTCTAAGCATACCTGAGATGCTTTTCTTGTTGCCATTGAAGTATTTTCTGAATCACATTGATTAAGAAAATCAATGAATTTTTTATCGAAATCTTCTGGCATCTTAGAAGCAATTCTTCTTTTTAACTCTTCGTGCTTTTCAGGATTGCTTGTTTTATATGCCTCCATTTCAGCATTCCATGATTCATTTAAACTAGTTCCTTTAGATTTTTGATCCCAAAAATCATAAATTGACTGCGGTAATTCAAACGGCGCATATTCCCATCCAAGAGCTTCTCTAGTTTTTACAATTTCTTCTTCGCCGAGAGGGGCGCCATGAACATCTGATGTTCCAGATTTATTTGGAGAGCCAAAACCAATTGTTGTTCGACAGAAAATCATAGTTGGTTTTTCAGTCTCATTTTTTGCAGCAATAATTGCCTGATCTATTTCCTCAACGTTGTGACCATCGACTTCTATGGTTTGCCAACCATAACTATCAAATCTCATTACAGTATCATCAGTAAACCAATTTTCTATCTCTCCATCAATTGAGATTCCATTTTGATCATAAAAGCAGATTAGTTTTCCTAAATTATGTGTCCCAGCAAAAGAACATGCTTCATGAGATATTCCTTCCATAAGACAACCGTCACCTAAGAATGCATAAGTAAAATGATTAATAGGCGAGTGTTCCTTAGAATTAAATTCAGCCGAAAGTATTTTTTCTGAAATTGCCATTCCAACAGCATTAGCAATCCCCTGACCTAATGGTCCTGTAGTAGTTTCAACTCCACAATCAAGATCATACTCAGGATGACCGGGAGTTTTAGATTTTAATTTTCTAAAATCTTTAAGATCATCCATCGAAATCTCATATCCCGTTAAATGCAATAAGCTATAGAGAAGCATTGATCCATGACCGTTGGATAAAACAAAACGGTCTCTATTGAACCAATGAGGGTTTAATGGATTATGGTTTAAATGATTTTTCCATAATGCTGTTGCAATTTCAGCCATTCCCATTGGCATTCCTGGGTGGCCACTGTTAGCTTTTTGTACAGCGTCTATAGAAAGAAATCTTAGGGCGTTTATAGATTCGGAGTGTTCCAATTTTTTTCCATTTATTAGAAATTAAATAAATAATAATAGTATTGACAGTAAATTAATAGATTAAATATAACTTTTTACTATAAAATACACTTACACGTGATTTATCTTTTTTTTACACATAGTTTTTGTCAAAAAAAACGTACTTTGCATTACACCTTTAAGTATATTGGAGAGAATTAAATGAGTTATATTTTCACATCGGAATCAGTTTCAGGAGGACATCCAGATAAAGTTTGCGATCAAATTTCAGATGCAATATTAGATGCTTATTTAGCAGAAGATTCTAATAGTAGAGTTGCATGTGAAACCATGATCAAAAATAACATGGTCTATATTGCTGGAGAAATTACTTCTTTGGGTAGTCCTGATCTTGAACCAATTGTCAGAAAAACAATTAACGATATTGGATACAATAATGACGAGTATGGCTTCAATGGCGATACATGTGAATTTACTAATCTCGTATTCGAGCAATCACCAGACATTTCTCAAGGTGTCACTGAAGGTGAAGGAGAAAACTTAGAACAAGGTGCTGGTGACCAAGGGTTAATGTTTGGTTACGCATGTAAAGAAACTGATTCCCTTATGCCTCTTCCAATAGATTTATCTCACAAACTAGTAAAGAGACAGGCTGATGTAATGAAAAGTGGGGAAATTTCATGGCTTAGACCTGATGCTAAAAGTCAGGTTAGTGTAATTTACTCTGATGACGGAAAAACTATTGAAGGCTTATCAGCCGTGGTCTTGTCAACACAGCACGATGAAGACGTAACACAAGAAGAAATAAAATCTGAAGTCATGGAAAAAATTATAAAGCCTATAGTTCCAGAAGAGTGGCTTTTAGACACTACAAATATATATATTAATCCAACAGGTAAATTTGTTATTGGGGGTCCTGTTGGTGATTGTGGACTAACAGGTAGAAAAATTATTGTTGATACCTATGGAGGTATGGCTAGACACGGTGGTGGAGCTTTCTCTGGCAAAGATCCATCTAAGGTTGATAGGTCTGCAGCCTATGCAGCGAGATATGTAGCAAAAAATATAGTTGCAGCCGGACTTGCTGACTATTGTGAGATTCAAGTCTCATATGCTATCGGTGTTGCAAAACCAACATCTATACATGTTGAAACATTTAATAGTGAGAAAATTTCTAAGGAAGCTATTGTGAAAATAGTTGAAGAAGAGTTTGATTTAAGACCTAAAAGCTTAATTAATATGCTTGATTTAAAGAGGCCCATATATTTGCCAACTGCTGCCTACGGGCATTTTGGAAGATCAGATATTGATCTTTCTTGGGAAAAAACTGATAAAGCTGCAGACATTGCACAATAAAAAAAATTAAAAAGGGAAATTAAAAATGGAAAATGACTATAAAGTAGCAGATATTAATCTTGCTGAATTTGGCAGAAGAGAAATTTCGTTAGCTGAAAATGAAATGCCGGCATTAATGGCTTTAAGGGATAAGTATCGTGACGAGCAACCACTTGCTGGTGCAAAAATTATGGGGTGCATACACATGACAATCCAGACAGCTGTCTTAATGGAAACTCTTGTAGATCTTGGAGCTGAATTAAGATGGTCATCTTGTAACATTTTTTCTACACAAGACCATGCTGCTGCTGCAATGGCAGCAAAGGGAATACCAACATTTGCATGGAAGGGTGAAACTGAAGAAGAATACGAATGGTGTATAGAGCAGACTATTTGTAAAGACGGTAAGCCATGGGATGCAAATATGATCCTTGATGATGGTAGTGATCTTACATCTATGGTTCATGCAAAATTTCCAGATATGCTAGAAAATATTCATGGAGTTTCAGAAGAAACAACTACCGGGGTGCACAGACTAAAAGAAATGCTTGAAAAAGGTGAGCTTAAAATTCCAGCAATTAATGTTAATGATTCAGTAACTAAAGCAAAAAATGATAATAAATATGGTTGTAGACATAGTCTTAATGATGCGATCAAAAGAGGTACTGACATGTTGTTATCAGGCAAGAAAGGTTTAGTAATAGGTTATGGTGATGTAGGTAAAGGCTCCGCAGCCAGCCTTGCACAAGAAGGAATGATTGTAAGTGTTGTTGAATCAGATCCAATTTGTGCCATGCAAGCGTGCATGGATGGTTTCGCAGTTGTTTCCTGTTATAAAGATGGCGTTGTTACAAGAAATCCTGAAGATATAAATATGCAGGTCATGGGTGATATTGACCTAGTAGTTACTACAACTGGTAATGTGAATGTTTGTGATTCAGCAATGTTAACTACCCTAAAAAATACTGCTGTTGTTTGTAATATTGGTCATTTCGATAATGAAATAGATACAGCTTTTTTAAGAGATGAATTCTATTGGGATGAGATTAAACCACAGGTTCATAGAATTTTTAGAGATACAAAACCCGATGGAACACCAGACCTCTCAAGTAAAAATTACATAATACTTTTGGCAGAAGGTCGATTGGTAAACCTCGGTAATGCAACTGGCCATCCAAGTAGAATTATGGATGGATCTTTTGCAAACCAAGTGTTGGCCCAAATACATTTATTCAAACAGGGTTTTGCTAATATCAATGACGAAGATAGAAAAGCAGAAATGATTACTGTAGAAGTTCTTCCTAAAAAACTTGATGAAGAGGTTGCCTCGTTGATGGTTGCTGGTTTTGGAGGTGTAGTAACTAAGCTGACCAAAGATCAAGCTGATTACATCAACGTTCCTCAAGAAGGTCCATTTAAAGAAGAAAGCTACAAATATTAGTCTTAATTTGTGCAATTATGGGCATAATTGCCCATAATACGCACTATGAATTTAATCAAAATTATATTTAGTTTGCTAATCTTGGTTTCTTTATCTAGCTGTGGTGTAAAAGGCCCATTAGTTAATTCATACTTTGTTACGAAAATACAATGAATGCATTTAAATACATAGATGACATCCTACATTGTGAAGGCGTTGATCTTTCAGTGCTTGAAGAAAAACATGGCACGCCCTCATATGTTTATTCAAAAAAAACTATAGAAGAGAATGCTAAAGCATATGTAAATTCATTTACAAATACTAGAAACCTCGCCTGTTTTGCAGTTAAATCACTTAGCAACTTATCAATATTAAAGATTATTAAAGATGCTGGTTGTGGGTTTGATATTGTATCTGGTGGAGAACTTCATAGAGTCTTATCTATTGGCGCAGATCCAAAGAAGGTTATTTTTTCTGGAGTAGGCAAAACAAAGGGTGAAATACAACAAGCAATTAATAGTAGCATTTTGTCTTTTAATGTTGAGTCTGAATCTGAGCTTTACAGAATTGAAAAAATTGCCGATGACATTGAATCTCCAGCACCAATTTCAATAAGAATTAACCCTGACATTGATTCAGGCGGACATGACTATATAACTACCGGTAGAAAAGGTGACAAATTTGGAATTTCTGACACAAGAAAGGTTATTGATTTGTGCAAATATGCTCACCAGTCAAAAAATCTCAAAATAGTTGGACTTGCCTGTCACATTGGGTCGCAAATATTAGATCTTGACGGGTTTATGAAATCAGCTGATAAAATTTTTGAGTTAGCAGATGAATTAGAAAATTTTGATATTTCACTAGAGTTTTTAGACCTTGGAGGAGGTCTAGGTATTTCATATGAAAATGAAGTCCCGCCCTCACCTTTAGATCTTATCTCGTGTCTTGAAGATAAATTCAAAAACAGAAAAGAAAGATTAATATTAGAGCCCGGGAGAAGTATATCTGCAAATGCAGGAGTTCTTCTAACCAAGGTTGAATACATCAAAGATAATTTCTTGATTGTTGATGCTGCTATGAACGATCTTTTGAGACCCTCGCTCTACAAAGCTCATCATGATATATGCAATGTAAAAGATAAAAAAGATAATTTAAAAAAATGGAATGTTGTTGGCCCAGTATGTGAATCATCAGATTTTCTAGCAAAGAATGCATCTCTTGATGTACATGAGGATGATTTGATTGTTGTTAAAAATGCTGGTGCTTATGGTTTTGTAATGGCATCAAATTACAACTCAAGACCAAAAGCCTGCGAAATTCTTATCGATGGAGATCAATCTAAGATCATTAGACAAAGAGAAACTCTTGATGATCTTCTTGAAAAGGAAAAGATTGAAAATGATTAATTTTGATAAGATGCATGGTAATGGCAATGATTTTATTGTTATTAATTCAATAGAAAATACTTATAAATTATCAAAATCAAAAATTAAGATACTATCAGATAGGAATTTTGGTATTGGTTTTGATCAAGTAATTCTAATTGGTCCGCCCACAAAGGATAGTTTTGATTTTTCAATAAGGTTTTTTAATGCCGATGGCGGTGAAGCTTCAATGTGTCTTAATGGAATAAGATGTGCTGCTTCATATGTCTGGCGTAATAATTATGCTCCAAAAAAATCTATTATTTTTAAAACTAAAAACAGGCATGTATTATGTGAGCCTTTTAAAAATCAAGTTAAGGCATTACTAGAAATACCATCACCATATATAGATACTAAGCTTCATTCAAAACTTGCAAAATTAATTTCAGATAAATTTGATTTGGTGGATGCAGGGAATATGCATCTATGCATTAAATCGCCCTCAATAAAAAAGAAAGACTTAGATTCAATATATAAAAATCTTGAAAAATTAATAAAGCCTTTTGGGTTTAATTTATCAATATACAAAGTATCAAAGAATATTGCTGAAATGAGAACTTATGAGAACGGTGTTGGTGAAACATTTTCTTGTGGATCGGCTGCTTTAGCGGTTACATCTTTGTGTATTAAAAATAAATTTAAGACTATATCTCCTGGAGGAGAACTCAATTTTATTAAAAAAAATAATGCTAATATAGAAATGATGGGACCAGCTAAATATATATATTCAGGAAATATAGATGTCTAAAAAATTAAACTCAAAAGATGTCGAATTATTTTTACTCGACAATATAGATTTTTTTGAATCAAGAGAATCTCTTCTTAGTGAGATGAAATTTAAAGATTCATCAAGCTCTGCATCATCCCTGCTTGAACGACAAATTAATAAGCTCAGAGATGAGCAGAAAGACTTAATGAATCTTTTAACTTCTTTTATTCAAACAGCACAGTTAAATGAAGATTTATTTAACAAGTCTAAAGAGCTCACTTTGTCTATTCTAGAAGCTTTAGATAAGAATGAGATTATAAATACTGTTCAAAATGATTTTAAAAAAAGTTTTAACGTAAATAACTGTCAATTAGATTTTTATTCCAATTCAAAAATAGATGATATTGAACAAAAGACTGGTATGTCTTTTCATAAAGGTGCTATTCATTGTGGATCTTTTTCCAATGAAAAAATGGAGTTCTTGTTTAATGATAAGAAGATTGAGTCATTGGCTATAGCTGTTTTAGTTAATAAATCAGAGATAGGTTTACTTAAGCTTGGTAGCTATGAGAGAACTAGGTATCTTGGAGATGAGGATACAACTTTTATAGAATATATAAGAGATATCTTAGAAAAAAAATTCCAATCGATTGACAGCCTTAATGCCTGAAAAATATTTTGTTAATAAAGATATAGAGCTTTATATAAATTATATTTCTGAAGTTAAAAATCTTTCAAAAAATACTTCTAGTTCTTATCAAAGAGATCTAAAAAAATTATCTAAATATTTACAGTCTATAAATATATCCACCTACTATGACATCGATGATTCAGTATGCTCTGGATGGCTTGGAAGTCTTTATGCTTTAGAGAATAATCCTAGAAGCATCCAAAGACATCTTTCATCTGCAAAAGGTTTTTTTAAATTTCTTAGAAAAAATTCTTTAATTGACTCATCACCTTTTGACCTAATTACAGCACCAAAGGCTCCCAGTTATCTACCTGAAGTGTTGTCACCTGAAGATGTCAGTCAGTTACTAAATTTTAAACCAACTGATTCTCTTGAAATGCGTGATCTGGCAATTGTTGAATTAATGTACTCATCAGGATTAAGGGTTTCAGAGGCTGCAAATATTAATTTAGAGGACTTCGAAGAAGAAATGTCTTTTCTAAGAGTTTTGGGCAAAGGATCTAAAACCAGGTTGGTCCCAATTGGTAGATATGCGAAGGCCGCTATAGAAAATTGGATTTTAGAACGTTCTAAGTACTCTGATAAATCTAGTGCCCTGTTCATAAATTTAAAAGGTTCAAGATTAACAGTTAGGAGCATACAATTAAGATTAAAAAGATTAGCATTAAAGCAAGGCCTGCCTCCAATTCACCCTCATATGTTAAGACATAGCTTTGCCACTCACATGTTAGAATCCAGTGGCGATCTTAGAACTATACAAGAATTATTAGGACATAGCTCATTATCTACAACCCAAATATATACTAAATTAGACTATCAACATCTTGTTAAGATTTATGATCAAGCGCATCCAAGAGCGAAAAAATGACTAATGAAATTAAGATGATTACATTTGATCTTGATGACACACTTTGGGATAACAAACCAACAATAACCAATGCTGAAATTAAAACTAGAGAATGGATTGAAGATAGGGTTGGAACAATTGAATGGGGAGACTTAAATGATTTTCTCCAACTAAGAGAAACTCTGATAAAGAAAGATAAAAGTATCGCGTGGGATATAGGTAAACTTAGAATTGAGATTTTTAAAGAAAAAATCAAGGGCCTTGCATCTGATAATGATATTACAAAACTTGCGGAAGAAGCATTTGCCTATTTTCTTAAAAAAAGACATGAGATTGAATTATTTCCTGGTGTGGAAGGTGCTCTTAAAACTCTGTCAGAAAATTATATGCTTGGAGTCCTTACTAACGGCAATGCAGATATTTATAAACTATCAATTGGAAAATATTTTAAATTTTCAATTAGCTCTCTTGAAGCACAAGATAGCAAACCCAATAAATCACATTTTGAATTAGCTAAGAGCCATATTCCCAACCTTCAATATAGTGAAATGCTTCATATAGGAGATCATCAGATTAATGATATTTTTGGCGCACATGCTCTTGGTATAGAGGTCTTATGGTTTAATAATACGAGAGCTTTGTGGAAACAAGATTTTGAAAAGCCTAATCAATTTTACGATTGGCAAGGTTTAGCGAAAATTATTGAGGAAAAATATGAATCAAGATGAGCTTTCAAAAGCCATAATTAATATTCTTAAAAAAGAAATGAGTGTTGTTAAAGATATCTTGCCCTCTGATTTTTTACAAAACTTACAAAAAGTTATTGGGCCTGAAACAGAAAAGCTAATTGAAAAAAGTGGTTATATTTCTAAATCAAAATATACAGCTTTAGAAAGGTTGGCTGATAACTTAGAAAAAAGAATAATTGATCTTGAGAATAAAACTAAAGAGTAACTATATACTTTGATAACTCTTTTATGTCACTTTCAGAAAGTGCTGCTGCTTGAGCATACATAAGTGCACTTTGCGGGCCTCTTTCAATATTGTTTTTGTATTCATTGAGAGCTGCTGCAATATAGTCACTTTTCTGACCTTTGAATGAAGGTCCAATTCCACCTTCACCTTTTGCGCCATGGCATGCAATACAACCAGCGTAGAGCTTAGTTCCTTTTGATCCTGTTCCTGCATCTGCGACAGCAGCAACTTCACCACACTCTTGACCTTCAAGACATATATTCACATTAAGGTGTATTCTTTCTATGACAGATTCATCATATTTTTTGCCATTAAAAAGAAATATTGCACATAAAGGTAAGATATATAAGTAGTATTTATTTTTCATATTATTCCTAAGAGTTTGGTCTTTGAAGTTCAATAACATAATCAGCAACTTTAAGCATATCTGCAAAAGATCCTCTATTTTCAATAATGTATGTGCCGTCCACTACTATCATAGGAGTAGAAGTTAATAATAGCTGCTTAGCATGTTTTGCATCCCTGTTTATTCGCTGATTAATAGAAAAAGAACTTAAATATTTTTCTGTAATCTCTGGCGCCACATCAAACTTTGATAGAAAGTTTTTTACACTACTTTCTCTTTGAAGCATATTGCCTTCTTTATGCATAGTAACGAAGACTGCTGAATGAGTTGATGGGTCAAGCTTTAGAGATTCAATTGTGTAATAGAGTTTTGCATGTAATTTATGGACCGGGCCCCATGAGACTGGCATTTTTCTAAATTTTACATGTGATTCTTGTTTGGAAGCCCAGTCATTTACAACGGGCTCAAAAGAGTAACAGCCATAGCACCCATACCAAAAAGACTCTGTTACCTCAACTATCCCATCTTTCTTAACTGGCAATGGGTTGCTTACTAATTTGTAATCTCTACCAAGTTTATATTCAGCACTTATTGTTATAGTAAAAATTGCTATAAACGAAAATTGAAGTACCTTGTTTAAAAAATTCATTATTTATATAACCCATGCATATAGTTAGCTAATGCATCTATCTCATTATCAGTTAGGTTCTCAGCTATAGATTGCATAACTAAAGATTGTTCACCAGCATTTCTTTCTTTAGACCTATATGCCTTCAAAGATGATACTAAATATCCAACTTGTTGACCTGCAACTGAAGGATAGTTTGCTAAATTATTACCATCACCATAAACAGAGTGGCATGAGGTACATGCAGGTATTTGCTTTTTAATGTCACCAAATCTATATAACTTTGTTCCAAGCTCAAGCAACTCTGTATCATTTTTTGCCTGGCCACCAGTAGATATATTTGAACTATAAAAAGCTGCTATATCCAATAAGTCTTTCTCATTTAAAGACTGTAAATATGGTGTAACTGACATCATTAAAGCATTATTTCTTTCGCCGCTTTTAAAATATTTTAACTGTTCGTATAAATACTTTTGATTTTGTCCTGCCAGCTTAGGCCAATCAGTGTTTATGCTATTACCATCTGTGCCATGGCATGCAACACATGACTCAACAAGAGATGAGCCAGCAGAAGCATCTCCTGTCTCAAACCCTTTAGGCATATCTTCCGAGCTAAGTGATTTCTCAGCTGCATAGGTATTAAACGCTAAACCAAAAGAAGCTATTAATATCAAAAATGATTTCATAAAACTAAATAAGTGTGTCTTTGTGATGTGTATTATAAACATAGGTTGGTATGATATAAACGATTAAATGAAAAACCTTTTTAAAGATACAAAATTCATGCTTGGGGTAACCAAGTATAAAAACTTACCAGAAGATGTGGGTGATGAGATTCTTTTGGCAGGAAGATCTAATGCTGGAAAATCGAGCGCTCTTAATGCATTAACAGGCAACCCAAAATTGGCAAGAATTAGCAAGACTCCAGGAAGAACAACTGAAATTAATTTTTTTAAAGTAAATGATTCTCTTAAGTTAGTAGACTTGCCAGGATATGGCTTTGCGAAATCTAGCTCATATAAAAGAAAGGACTGGGCCCCTCTTCTAGAGGAATACTTTGCCAGAAGAGAGTCCCTAAGAGCTGTTGTTATTTTTATGGATATCAGACACCCACTAAAAGATCGTGATAAAGATATGATTAGCTTATGTAATGGTGAGAATGTTCCTTTCATTCCTGTATTAACCAAAAGCGATAAACTCTCCAACAATCAAAAAAATAAAGCCCTTTCTCAAGTAAATAAAAATATGGTTGGTGTCGAAGCTATAACAGTATCTTCAAAAGATATCACCGGTTTTGACAAGCTATCTAAGGAAATACTAAACTTTTCAAGTGCTTGAATACCAAAAGCAAGATTGTGAATTAACCTTAAGAGAAGGATTAGAATGCTATTACCAATCTTTTCCTGAATCAAAAGAAATAATAAAGGATAGCTCAGAATCTGGATACCTATTACGCGACCATGATTGTACGCATGTAATTTTTGGTCTTGATATATCAATTGACCAGGAGGCTATATTAGATACATGGGTCCTATGGGGCTCCTCTTTTAAATGGAGATATCTTCTTAGCTATGCAAAGCTTCCACAAATCAAGGACCTTCAAAAAAGACTGATGAGTGAATTAGGAATCAAGGGTTTTTTAGGCCTTTATTGGAATACTCTTTCCATTAAAAGAAAGGTTTTCTTCAGAACTCGTAAAATGAAAAAAAAATGGCCCTTTCAAATGCCTGAAAACTATCTTGATATGAAAATATCTGACCTAAGAAAACTTCATGGAATAATTATTCTTAAATCAGATGAATTAAATTACAAACCTACAAAGTGGTCTGGGTCTATAAATAGCTAGATATCTTTTCTATAAATGAGTCTATGAATTCTTTTTCAGAATTTAATGTTGTATTTTTGCTTGCAAGAGCCATGTAATAAATACCTTTTTGCAGATTTCCTAAATTAATATATGCAGCTGCTATGTAAAGGTTGGTTACAGCTAGAACATCTTTATAATTTTTTTGTTCTCTGGCATATGGCAAATAAAACTCCTCTAAATCAATAATCTCATCATATCTATTAAGATTAAATAATGCATATATAAGCATAGTGAATGACGTCACATGGATAACCTCTGAAACTTGTTTGTCTTGTTCTAGAATTTTGTTATCAAAATCATTTAACAAGTCGATACATTCTAAATATCTGTTCTGAATGCAGGCTATTCTTGCCTTTTGGTATACAAATAAGGGATCTTTTTTTAGATTCTTATTTGCTATTGACAGCGATTTTTCTAAATCATTAGCATCAATTCTTGAGAGCAACTCTTGATAAGCACTTCCACCGCTATAAACTTCATCCAATGGTAGATCCATTATATAAGTAAACCTATGTTTGGCCTTTTTAAAAATAATTGGAGATTGATTATATGTTGTTGGTTTATATTCTAGTTTTCTTGCGGCTTGTAAAGTTGAGCGATCAAAAAAACGACATGGAACATATTTTGCTTTGGGGTTGGTAGGATCTCCACACATGCCTTTAAAAACATTATGATTAGCAGTTCTTCCGTTTGTAAGGATGTCATACTCAACAATAACATAGCCCATTTTTCCTCTATTTTGCATCTGAGTTGGATAAATTGGGTTTTGTTTCTTGATGGGTTTATAGTCAGTAAATTTGCTGAGCAAGCTTGATTTCTGAACAAATTTTTTATCATATAAAATGAATGATGCATCACTTAGAAGCTGTGAAATCTCA
>CACDVW010000011.1 GCA_902556355.1 uncultured SAR86 cluster bacterium | reverse complement strand
TATTAACTCACCACAAAAAAAATTCATTCATATAGATTTTTTAAAAGGGCAAATGGGATGGAGACTTAAAAGAACAGATCATGAAACTCTTTTAAAGAAAGCATTAGGTAAAAAAAAAGACAATTTAAAAATACTTGATGGAACTGCAGGTTTTTTATCAGATACCCTCATTTTTCTAGCCTTAGGTCACAAGGTAATTGCTTGTGAGCAAAGCAGTGTTTTGTTTATGCTATTAAATGATGCTATTAATAGAGCAAGAGATGAATTAATTTTTTTAAAAAATTTAGTTTTAACTCATGGAGATGCTATCGATATTTACAAAAATACTAGAAATATTGATCTGATTTATCTGGACCCAATGTATCCTGATAGCAAGAAAAATACTGCTAGATCAGGTAGTATGAATGATATAAAAAATATTCTTGAAATTGAGGCAATCAAAAATCTTGAAGATCAGATATTTTTTGATTTTAAAAAAGAAGAATATAAAAAGATTGTCTTAAAAAGACCAATTAAATCAAAGATAATAGATACTAACTTAAATTATCAAGTTAAAGGTAAATCAACAAGGTTTGATGTATATATATAAGGAGATGAAATGAACCCTTTTACAATGATGAAAGATGCTAAAAATATGGAGAAGATGATGAAGCCAGCTTTAGAAAAATTTATGAAGGAAGCGGGTTTTGTTCAAAAAGATGAAATTGAACCATTAAAAAGAAGAATTGCTGAATTAGAGTCTGAGGTATCTAAATTAAAAGGCTAAAAGAGGAAGAGATTTCTAGGATCATTGAGATGGCATGGGAGGATAGAACTCCTTTTGATGCTATTGAAGCTACTTTTGGCCTTAATCAGAATCAGGTTGAAGATTTGATGAGAAAAAATCTAAAAAAGGGTAGTTATACTCTTTGGAGAAAGAGGGCAAGAGGAAGAAAAACTAAACACTTGGGTTTAAGAGATTTTGAAGTTGGAAGACATCATTCATATGACCAAAACAAACTTAAAAGCTAATCATATTAGAATTGAAAATCTTTATAAATCAATTTTTTCAGAGGTTAGGAATACATCTATAGATTTAAGAGATGATAGGGTGGAAATAATACACCTGAATGAGCAAAATCAGGATCCAGCAATAATTGAACTTTCTGAAACTAAATTCGGCTATATTATTAGCTATTGGGATGGCTATTCTTTATCAGAATTAGAAGAATCTAGTGACTTAATTAAGGCTTTGAAGATATTTAAAAGATATACAAAAAAAATGGCCAAAAATCTTAAAAAGTTTTCTGACCATATTTAATTTAACTTACTATTTTAATAACCATCATCTGATTCGCTGTTTCCTGACGAGGCCACATAATGAGACTTGGGTTTAAACAATTCATCAGTAGAAGCATTTTCTGAACCATGATAACCTTGGTCGTTAGGCATATAGAAAGTTAGGTTTGGATATTCATAGAATGTATGTTCGTGATCAGAACTGTCTTGCCTAGTTAAATAAACTTTATAAGTGAAGCCCGATGCGCCTTTAAAGGGACCCGTTGCAACAGTACCTTTAACCTGAAGAGCCCCTGATACATTAGTTACATCAAGATTATTAGCATTATAGCTATCAACTTTTATAATTTTACCTCTAGAGTACATACCTGCATGAAATTCACAATACGGATAAATTTCATCAGGTGTATTTTCTGAAACCGTTAATGTTAGAGTATCTTTATTCCAACCCTCATTAGTGCCAATTTGTGCACTGCCATCTCTATCATCAACTTCAGTGGATAGAAGAAAGGGGTGATTCGAAGTCACTGAACTTGTTGCATCAAATTTAATTATGTCACCTTCTTTAACATAAATTATAAATTCAGTGCTTGATGTATTAACCTGATCAACAAGATAATTTGAACTACTTTCATTTGATAAAGAATAAGTTGTTGTTACTATATTTTGTTCATTGTCGATTATGCTGCCACCTTCCCATGAAGTATTTTCATTAATCCAATCAATAGTATTAAAAGTTAATTTATCGATTTCATTAATATCAGCAGTATTATTCATTACAGCCCCCATTAGGGCTTCTAGTTCATTAGTACCTATCTTTGTGAGGTAGGAGTGTGCATTGTTGTTATCCGCATACATCTTTTGTAAAAATGAGGATATGCCTGCTGAAAGGCTCACTAACTGGCTGCTTGATGGCGAAAAACTGTCATCAAGATTGCTTAGCAGATTTTTTATGAAAGTGGTATCTCCCAATGAAGTTTGATCGCCAGTTCTCTCGATTATATTCTTTGTTAAATACCACTCAGAAGTATTTTCATTAAATGTATGAATTTCTCTGAGGATTTCATTTAATACAATGAGCTGAGAATAAATCACTGCAACTTTATTGGAAGCCTTAGAAGATAAACTTGTAAATGGATTTTCGAATCTAATCATAAAGCCTGAATCTATATCTAGTTTATTCTTAAAAGTCTCGTAATCAGTATTATTATCGTAAAGATAAAGAGCAGTTGTAGCTGGATTAATTATAAAATTTTGGCCAGTTGTAGGTTCACCTATAGCATAGCTTATTTCCTTTTCATATTCCCAATTAGTATTTGGATCAAATCCATTTTCAGTTTTTATGATTCCAGTTCCTGCATTAGGATCAACACTAAGGCTAAAAGAGCCATCTTGAGATGTTGTTGTGATGTAAGATGATTCACTACAAGGAATTGTAAGATTTTCAACAAAACATATGTCTGCAGACTGGACAGGGCCAGATAGTATAAAAGTTCCGTCGTAATTTTCAGTTGTACTGTCATCAGATGTATCATTTGTAACTGTTATTTCAAAGTTCGCAGTTGCATTTAAGCTTCCATCAGAAACAGTAACTGTTATTTTATAAACATTATTAGCATCGCCATCAGATGGGCTCTCAAAGTCAGGAGCTGTGTTAAAGGTTACAACACCTTGATTTGAGATAGATAATAGACTGGCATCATCACCGCTTAAAGAATATGTAAGTGTATCTCCATTTGGATCAGTTGCATTTACAGTAAATGCTGAAATCTGATTTTCAACAACAGAAATGTTCATAATAGTGTTATTTATTGAAGGAGGATTGTTAGTAGGTGCAGTGTATCCAGAGCCTGATGCATCTGACCCTCCACCGCCACCACCACAAGCGACAATCATAAATAATGATGCAAAAACTAAGGTAAAATTTTTCATACTTATTTCCAGTTATTTCATACATATATCTGTATAAAAATTTTCTGGGCGTCCTAAATATATAAATTTATTAAATGCCTCTAATAAATAAGATTTAGTCAAAGCAGAAAAAGTTGTATTGCTTGTAATTAATTTTTTGGAGAGGAGATAGTTTACACATTCTAATAGGGGAGAACATATAACTATAAAATGTAATCCAAGCAATACTTGTAGTGCATACTATTTTATTAAATAAATATTTGTCAAATTATTTATAAATGTTGATTTAAAAAGGTTTATAGGAATATATTTTTGTAGTTTTACTACAGTTATAAGATTTTTTTAATTTCTTGTATGGCCATTTCCATTAACAAGATATTTAAAACTTGTTAATTGATCAATTCCAACAGGCCCTCTTGCATGAAATTTACCAGTAGCTATTCCAATTTCTCCACCAAGACCAAATTCACCACCATCGGCAAACTGGGTAGAAACGTTATGCATAACAATTGCACTATCTAACTCTTTTTGAAATATAGAAGCTCTGTTTAAATCCTCTGTAAGAATTGATTCAGTATGTCCGGATGAGTAACGCTCAATATGTTTAATTGCAACATCTATGCTATTTACTATTTTTATACTAACAATTGGGAGAAGATATTCAGTGGACCAATCCTCTTCAGATGCTTGTTTTATATTTTCATTATATTTACATGTTTCTGAACATCCTCTAATCTCACAAGCCCGAGCCTTTAGGGCATTTATCAGAAGTGGCATAAATTCATTAGCAATATCAGAGTGAACAAGTATTGTTTCTACCGCACCGCATATGCCTGGTCTCCGCATTTTTGCATTAATACAAACATCTAATGACTTTTCTAGATTTGCTGATTTGTCTACAAATATATGACATATACCCTCCAAATGAGCAAAAACTGGAACTCTTGCTTCTTCTTCAACCATAGATACAAGACTTTTACCACCTCTTGGGACTATGACATCTATAGATTTATTTATTCCATGAAGCATTTGTTTTACAACTTCTCTGTCAGTAGTTTTTATGATTTGAATAGCATTTTCATCAATTTCAGCATCTTTTAAGCCTTTTACTAATGATTGATGAATTGCTAGACAAGAATTTATGCTATCTGAACCACCTCTTAAAATAGATGCATTACCAGCTTTTAATGATAATGCTCCAGCATCTGCAGTTACGTTTGGCCTACTTTCAAATATGATACCAATTACACCAAGAGGTGTTGAGACTCTTGATATATGCATACCATTCGGTCTTTGCCAAGAATCGAGTATTTTTCCTACAGGATCTTTAAAAGACTCAATCTCTAGAAGAGTATCCGATATAGATTCTACTCTCTCATCATTTAACTCTAGACGATCGATAAAAGATTCAGATAAGTTTTTTGATTTACTATTTTCAATGTCTAATTTATTAGCTTCTAAAATAAATTTCTTGTCAGCAAGCACATATTTTGACATTGCTTGTAGAGCATGATTTTTCTGTTCTGAAGATGTTTTGGCAAGAATTCTTGCTGCTTTTTTTGCGTTAATACCAATTTGATCGATGTTATCAGTCATTATTAAGCTATAAATTTAGTTGATTTTGTTTTCTTATTAATAAGACTTTTAATAGGGTTATCTTTTAATCCTGAGGTAATAATAACTGAACATTTTGATTTCATGCATATTTCTGCTGCTTTAATTTTAGAAATCATCCCACCTCTACCAAGCTTAGAAGCAGCACCTGCCATGTCTTTAATTTTTTTTGTTATTGATTTTACTTCTAGAACCAAATCATCGTTTTTATTATTTTTAGGAGGTTCTTTATAAAGGCCGTCTACATTAGATAGTAATACTAGATGATCAGCATTAATTAAGACTGCAATTTGTGCCGCGAGAATGTCGTTATCACCAAACTTAATTTCATCAGTAGAGGTCGTGTCATTTTCGTTAATAATTGGAACACAATTAAAATTTAATAAATTTTCTAATGTAGCCATAGCATTTTTAGATGATTTTTTATTTTTTATATCAGAGGGTGATAAAAGAATCTGTGCTACTTGTTTTTTATATTTTTTAAATTCATTTTTCCATGCTGTCATTAATTCAATTTGACCTCTTGCCGCAACAGCTTGAGATTCATTTAAGGTTAAATCATGTTTTAGATCTAATTTCCCTCTACCAAGAGATATAGCTCCAGATGAAACAACTATGACTTCTTTTTTTGAATTTAATAACCAGACTATATCTTTAACAACATTTTTTAATACAGTCCTATTAACACCGCCTCTTTTATTTGTGAGCAGAGATGAACCTATTTTAATAACAATTTTGTTAGATTTTGAAATCATATTTTCGCGTTTTCTGCGATTATAAAGTCAACTTCTTTTTAAACAATTAATTTATACTTATTTTTATGAAAAAAGTATCTATTTTTTGCGTATTTTTTTTAATAGCATGTGGAGGAAGTCCAACATCAAATCTCAATGAAGATAATTTTGAAATTTTTGTTACAGGCCTAAATTTAAGTGGGTTTAGTTTTGATAAACAGAATATATCTGTAAGCTCAGATAATAATAATTGTAGATATAGAGTCGATAATGATGATTTAATTCATTTATCTAGCACTAATAACAGAAACTTCTCATTTAGAAATCCTATAATTTATTCAAATTCAGAGAACTTTGATTTGTCCCTGTCTACCATTCCATCGGGAAACTGTATGTTTGCATCTAAAACTATTTCAATGACTGTAAATAAATTTCCTACAAAGTACGATGCATTTCCAGCCAATATACCCGATCTCTCTTCAAACTATTACAAAATTAATGATATTGGTTTTGGCGGGATAGTTATCACTGATAGATTTTCAGCAACAATATGTTACCCCACCGCTAATGATTGCGAGACATGGGAGAACGCACTTTTTGGTCAAGATGCTCATAACATGACTACGGGTGATTTTAATGGAGATGGTTTTGAAGATTTTGTTGTTGCATGGGCACTGTTTCCTCACACAATTGAAAAAGATCAAAAAGTAAACGCGCCAATTAACATTTATTTAAATGATAAAAGTGGTAGATTCAAAGAAGATCTTAGTATTTATAATTCTGGAGAAGCGCCTACACATCCTTTTGCATATAGGCTTTTAGCAGAAGACTTCAATGACGATGGTTTTGATGATTTATTTGCGGGCTCAATGGGAATTCAATACAGAGGAGAGGATTACTCACAAAATTATATTAATCCATACCCGCATCTATTGATGCTATCAAATCCAGATGGAAAACTTGTGGAAAGCTCATCAAACATTATTGATGATAACGATGGTAAAGGTATGTTATGTGGCTTTGCTCACGATGCTAGTGCAGGGGACCCTGATAATGATGGCGATATAGATATTTATGCATGCAATGTTTTATTAATTAATGATGGAATAGGTAATTTTTCTATACACCCGTATATAAATTTTAATTGGCAAATCAATAATCAATATGGGAATCCAATGAGTAGTCTTATGGTTGATTTAAATAATGATGATTATGATGATTTAGTTTTTTGGAATTTTGATAATAGACAATTTTGGTCAGATGCAGATGAAGGATATATCCTCTTAAGCAATGGTTCTGCTGATATTCAAAGCTGGAAAAAGATGGCTCTTCCTCATGGACCATTTGGAGAAAACAAGAACAAATATAATCATGCAGCATCAGAAGATTTTAATAATGATGGTTTCAAAGACGTTGTTGTTGCTGTTACTCGAGATGATCCATACTACGAAGGAGCATATATTCAGGTTCTTATAAATGATGGAACTGGAAAATTATTTGATGAAACTTCTTCACGATTCCCAAATCAATTCAGAGCAGACAAGCATCATGGTGAGGGCAATATCTATGTAAGAGATATGAATAATGATAGCTTTATAGATATTATTCATTCAACTAGAGATTATGAGAGTGGCTACCATGGAGCACATATTGCAATAAATGATGGCTACGGAAATTTCATTTCTTTAGAAAATGCAGACCTGCCTTATAGACCAGACAGTGGTGGAAATTTATATGACATGTTGATGAAAGGTCTGCCAATAAATGCTGATAATTCTGAATGTCTAGATTTAATTTCTGTAACAGATGTTGGTTGGGGTGATAATGAAGAGGATACAAGAAATTACCTTTTTACTCTTATAAATTTAAAATGTAATAAATAGATATTGGTGCCCCATGCCTGAGTCGAACAGGCACTCCCGAAGGAACGCGATTTTGAATCGCGCGCGTCTACCAATTCCGCCAATAGGGCACGCATGGCATTGTAGCCAAGTATGAACTAATTTAAAATCAGCTTCTCATGAAAACTGCAGATTTTAATTATCATTTACCTGAAGAATTGATTGCTAACTATCCGCTTAAGAAAAGAACCTTAAGCAAGTTACTCATATTTAATGAAGTTATAGAGCATATGCTTTTTAAAGACATTATCAGGTATTTTAATAAAGGTGATTTATTGGTTATTAATAATACCTCTGTAATACCCGCAAGGATATTTGGGAATAAGGAATCAGGCGGCTCAGTTGAAGTAATGCTTGAGAGAATAATGGAAGACAATCAGGCGCTAGTTCAAATTCGAGCCGGGAGAAGTCCAAGGATTGGATCGTATCTTAATTTAGATTCTCACAGAGTGCAGTGTGTTAATAGAAAAGATAATTTTTTTATTATCCAGTTTAATAGCTCTCCATTAGACGTATTTAATGAGATTGGTCATGTGCCTCTGCCACCATATATAAAAAGAGAAGATGAAGATCTTGATAAGGAGAGATATGCGACAGTTTACGAAGATAAAAAACTTCAAGAATCTGTTGCCGCTCCCACAGCTGGACTTCATTTTGATGATCAATTGTTAAATTCTTTAAAGAATCTTGGTGTAAAGATAGCAACTATAAATTTAAGTGTCGGAGCTGGGACTTTTCAACCTGTAAAAGTAGACAATATCAAAGACCATGATATTCATGAAGAATATTTAGAGGTTAGTAAGGATGTTATGAGACTGGTAAATGAAACAAAAAGTGCTGGAAATAAAGTTTTTGCAGTTGGAACTACTGCAACTAGAGCCCTTGAAACAGCATTTACTTATGGAGATAAAAATGGTTTTAAAGGTTATACAAAGCTTTTCATATATCCTGGGTACAAATTTAAAGCTATTGATAAACTTATAACTAACTTTCATCTCCCACAGTCATCATTATTAATGCTTGTGTCAGCATTCATTGGGTATGACAATATGAAGCATATATATAAAACAGCAGTTGATAAAAAGTACAGATTTTTATCTTATGGCGATGCTATGTTGTTAGAAAAAAATGAAATTTAATGTAAACAAAACATCTGACTTTGCACGAAATGCAGAAATACAATTTGAGCGGGGAAATATTCAAACACCAGCATTTATGCCTGTTGGTACTAACGGTACCGTAAAGGGGCTGACAGTTGAAGATCTTAAATCAACTGGTTCAGAAATAATTTTAGGTAATACCTACCATTTAATGTTAAGGCCTGGAGATGAGGCTATACGTGATTTAGGTGGTTTACACAAATTTTCTAATTGGGACAGACCCATACTTACTGATTCAGGCGGTTTTCAAGTTTGGAGTCTTGGTGATTTAGTAAAAATTAGCGAGGAGGGAGTAAAGTTCAGCTCACCATATGATGGAAAAAAAATATTTATGACTCCTGAGGATTCAATAAAAATTCAAGAAAACCTTGGTTCAGATATTGTGATGGCTTTTGATGAGTGTACAGACTATCCATCAACTTATGAGCAAGCAAAAAACTCCATGGAATTATCAATGAGATGGGCTAAAAGATGCAAAGACGCGCATCAATCTCAATCTGCTCTATTTGGTATTGTTCAAGGCGGAATGTATGAAGATTTACGTGAAGAGTCTTTAAAGTCACTCTTGCAGATTGATTTTGATGGTATTGCACTTGGAGGTTTGAGTGTAGGAGAGTCGAAAGAGGAAAAAACAAAGATATTGGCTTTTATGGCTGATAAACTGCCATCAGATAAACCAAGATATCTTATGGGTGTTGGTAAACCTGAAGATATTGTAGAAGCTGTAAGATATGGAATAGATATGTTTGACTGTGTTCTACCCACAAGAAATGCTAGAAATGGTCAACTAATTACTTCAACAGGAGTTGTTAACATAAGAAATGCTCCTTATAAAATGAGTGAAGATCCAGTTGATGAAAATTGTGATTGCAAAGTTTGTAAAAATTACTCAAGGGCTTACTTAAATCATCTTGATAGAACAAACGAAATGCTCGGTAGCATCCTATCTAGCTACCATAATATTTATTATTATCAATCACTTATGAAAGAGATAAGAGAGTCAATTATGAATAATAAATTCGCGAACTTCTTAAAAGACTTTTATAATATGCGAAATTTAGAAATGCCCGATGGGCCTATATAGGATTTAATTATGGAACCAGCTCAACCTTCATTGTGGCCAACCTTTGTTATTTTTGGTGGTTTATTTTTATTCATGTACTTAATGATTATTCGACCTCAAAATAAAAGAAATGCACAAATCAAAGATATGCTATCAAAGCTTGAAAAAGGATCAGAGATTATTGCTGCGAGCGGGATACTAGGAAAAGTAAAAGACATTAGTGGCGCCTATGTTTCAATTGAAATTGGTGAAAATAACGTTATCAAACTTCAGAAATCAGCAATTGCAAATATTTTGCCTAAAGGCACCATAGATTCAATTAAATAATAACAGTGAATAAATTCTCCATTTATCAATATTTATTAATATTCTTTGTATTGGTACTTGGATTTACTTATGCACTCCCAAATTTATACCCAACTCAACCCTCAATACAAGTAGCTTACACTGATTCGGGTAAATCAGCTGACCAAATGCTTTTGAATGATTTAGAAGAAATATTAGATGATAATAATATAAATCCTCAAGAGATTTTTTTAAGAGAAAATAAAATAGTCATCAAATTTAATTCCCTTGATGATCAACTTGATTCAAAAACTATCTTACAAAATAAACTTTTAGATAAGGTGATTATTGCCCTGAACTTAGAGCCTTCTACTCCAGATTGGCTTAAAAACATTGGAGGTCAGCCACTTAAGCTTGGATTAGATTTGTCTGGAGGTGTTCATTTTTTATTGGAAGTAGATATTGATACTGCGCAACAAGGAAGACTTGAACTTTTATTAGATACTTATAGAAAAAACTTTAAAGAAGAAAGGATACAGTTATCTAAGTCATCGATCGCAGATTTAAAATTAAATTTTGAATTTAATGATAGAGATAGCTATAACAAAGCTCTAAATAAATTGAGATTAGACAGTCAGTCAATAAATGGACTTCAATATATCATTACTGAGAGGCCTTCAATTAACTCGCTTTCACTTGAATATTCAGATGTCGCATTAAGAAAAATTAGAGATTATGCTGTTGGCCAAAATTTAATGACCTTAAGAAATAGGGTGAATGAACTTGGTGTTTCTGAACCGATTGTTCAGCGCCAAGGTTCTAATAGAATTGTTGTTCAACTTCCTGGCGTTCAAGATCCTACAGCAGCAAAAAAAATTATTGGAAAAACTGCTAATTTAGAATTTAGACTTGAAGCTAATTCTAGAACGTCACCGCTTAGAAAGGAAGAATTTGTATTTAAAGAAAATGAACTTATGACTGCCTCTTTAGAAAAAGCTGTAGTTGTTTCTGGTGACAGGGTTACGAATGCAAATACTGGCTTTGATGAAAGTGGTTTTGCGCAAGTTAACATCACCCTTGATATGGAAGGTGGTAGAGCTATGCAAAAAGCTACATCAGGAAATATAGGCAGAAAACTCGCGGTCCTTTTTGTTGAACAAAAAAGTAAATCAGAGTTAGTTACTAACGATCAAGGTGAAAGTGTTATAGAACAGACTACATATATTGAAAAAAATATTATTAGTCTTGCTACTATCCAGGCTGTCTTAGGAACAAGTTTCAGAATCACTGGGGTTGGTTCGCCACAAGAGGCAAGTGAACTAGCTTTATTGTTAAGAGCAGGGGCTTTGGCTGCACCAATGAAGTTTGTTGAAGAAAGAACTGTTGGCCCAAGTCTGGGTAAAGAAAATATTGAGCTAGGCATGAAATCAATAATGATGGGATTAGCATTAGTGATTATTTTTATGATCTTTTACTACAGGGTTTTTGGCCTTGCAGCGAACATATCATTATTAATTAACTTAGTTTTAATTACAGGAATTATGTCTTTGCTTGGAGCAACCCTAACATTGCCAGGTATAGCCGGTATAGTTCTTACAGTTGGCATGGCTGTTGATGCAAACGTTCTAATTTTTGCTAGGATTCGAGAAGAGCTCAAAGAAAAAGATCCTCAAACAGCAATAAGGGATGGTTTCTCAAGAGCTTTTATTACTATTTTTGATGCAAATGTTACAACTTTAATTGCTGCATTAATTTTGTATGTGATTGGAACTGGTCCTGTAAAAGGTTTTGCCATAACTCTATCAATTGGAATAGTAACTTCAATGTTTACTGCAATTATGTGCACAAGGGCAATGGTTAATCTTGTTTATGGAAATAAAAACGTGAAGGAATTGAAAATATAATGAATATTAGATTTCAATTTATGAAGTATAGAAAAATTGCAGGTATTGCCTCAATTATAATATTTTCATTATCAGTCTTATCACTTACTTTCCGAGGTTTAAGCTTAGGTCTTGATTTTAGTGGGGGAACTCTTGTTGAGGTGACTTATGAAACTCCAGTTGATCTTGAATCTATAAGAACAACACTAACTGATAATGGTTTTGAAGATTCACAGGTTGTAAATTTTGGAACTAATTTAGATGTTTTGATTAAGGTTGCTGACCAAAACGGTAATAGCTCAATTGGAGAGGCTGTTTATAATCTTTTAAATGAAGAGGGTTACAAAGGAGAGCTTAAAAGAGTTGAGTTTGTTGGACCACAAGTTGGCTCTGAATTAAGAGATCAGGGTGGCTTAGGTATGTTGGTTGCGCTGTTTATGATTCTTATTTACGTAGCATTTAGATTCCAATATAAGTTTGCATTAGGAGCCGTAACAGCATTAGGTCATGACGTAGTAATTATTCTCGGTTTATTTTCTATTTTTGCATGGGATTTTGATCTAACTGTTTTAGCTGCTTTATTAGCAGTTATAGGCTACTCACTAAACGATACAATTGTTGTCTCTGATAGGATTAGAGAAAATTTTAGAATTCAAAGAGAAATGGAACCAATGCAAATGATAGATTTATCTTTAAATCAAACTCTTGGAAGAACAGTTGTTACATCTTTAACAACCTTGTTGGTATTGTTTGCATTATTTATTTTCGGCGGCGAGATGATAAAAGGCTTTAGCTTAGCTCTTATTTTAGGTGTTCTCGTTGGTACTTATTCATCAATTTATGTTGTTGCAAATATGTTGATGTCACTAACTCTAATTCAAGAAGATTTAGCAGTACCTGAGCCTGAAGGCGCAGAGTTTGAAGAGTTACCTTAAGCCTTGAAATAAGGTTTTACTGATTTTAGTATAGATTTATAAACTTTAGGTGAAGAACAAATAAAGTGGTCTCCATCTAAATATTTTGGGTCCCCATTGAAATTACTTATTAGCGCTCCTGATTCCTGAGCAATAAGAAGGCCTGCTGCAACATCCCAAAGCTTAACTCCGCTTGCCCAAATAGCATCTAATCTACCACTTGAAATATAAGCTAAATCAAGCGCAACAGACCCTGAAGTTCTGAGTGATAAGTCTTGATTAGCTATCTCTTTATAAGTTTTATCAAAGTCATATGAATAGTTTTTTTTTGTTTCATTATTTTTAAAAAATGAAACCATAGAGCCGATTAAACCTTGTTGTTTGCTTACTCTGATTTTACTGTTATTTAAATCTGCTCCTGAGCCTTTAGATGCTGAAAATTCTTCTCTTCTTAAAGGATCAATAATTACTGCTGTTGTTGGCACTTCATCTATAAGAGAGCATAGTGAGAGTGCAAAATGCGGATAACCATTTATAAAATTTGTTTCTCCATCAATTGCTTTTAATACCCAAGTAATATTAGAGTTATTTACTTCTGAACCTGATTCAGCACCAAGGAAGTTATCTTCTGGATAAAATTTTCTAATTTCGTCAATAACTATGCCTTCGACTCTTCTAATAATAGCTTTAAGGTACCCATCTGGACCGCCTTTAGATGCATCTAAGTTATGGACTTTTTTTACAGCAAATTCAAGCTCACTAGCACCTTTTCTAGCTGCAATCTGATTAACATTTAATAAAGCTTGTATTGACATGTCGCTATTGTAATGGAAATAGAGATAATAGGCATATGAGTTTCAAAAGTAATTTAATCAACATTGTCTTGGTTGAGACATCGCACCCTGGAAACATTGGATCTGTAGCTAGAGCAATGAAAACCATGGGACTCTCTAGCTTATCATTGATTAATCCAAGAAAGTTTCCTTCTGGAGAGGCAAATGCTTTGTCAGGAAATGCTGGTGACGTTTTAGAAAATGCTCAAATCTTCAGTTCAATTCAGGATGCAATAAAAGATAGCACTTTTGTTTATGCAACATCTTCAAGAAGCAGAACAATTCAATGGCCAACAGTCCATGCCGGGGAGGGAGCTTCAATAATCAATGATCAGGTAACATCAAACAAGAAAGTTTCAATTTTATTTGGTAGGGAGGATAGAGGTCTCACTAATGAAGAGCTGCAACTAGCAAACACTCATATTGAGATTCCAGCAAACCCAGAATATCCAGTATTAAATTTAGCTATGTCAGCTCAAATAGTATGTTATGAAATTTTTAAATCTCATTTTAATCAAGTAGCAAGAGATTGGCACGACTACCCAGAAGTAGATTCTGAAAACCTTCAAATGCTAATAGATCATTTTATCGAAACAGCTAAAAATATTGATGTAATAAATCCAGATAACCCAAAAAAAATCATTTCAAGAATAAAACGAATGTTTTCAAGACTTCATCCAGATGAAATGGAAACAAGTTTTATGAGGGGTTTTTTAGCTGCAATAAATAAGAAGCTAAAATAGTTATTAATTACTTTGCTAATTGCTTATGATTCCATATAATACGTCTCGCATCACGTCCCGTTCGTCTAGAGGCCTAGGACACCGGGTTTTCATCTCGGCAACAGGGGTTCGACTCCCCTACGGGATGCCAATTTACTAAGAAGCCCACAATAGTGGGCTTTTTTATGGGCTATGTTTGTATGTTATGGCATTATTATTTCTATGTTTTTTCTTAAGATTCTCGAAAAATTAGGACGAAAAAGAGTTGTAATGGATAGAGGTCCCTCACACCCAGAATATCATTTAGCTAAACCATGGACTGATAGGTATTATTTACTATTTAGAAAAAGACCGAAATGGTTTCCTTTCAATATATTTATCAATCATATTATAGATAATGATCACGGTATTGGACTTCATAATCATCCCTTTCCATATATTACAATTATCTTAAGTGGCGGATACTGGGAGACAAACATTAAAAAAGAAAGAAAATGGCGTGGAAAATTTTATATAGGTTTTAGAAGTGCTGATTATTTACATCGAGTTGACTTAGAACGAGGTATTAAGCCAATTACACTTTATTTTGCTGGTCCATATGGACTGAGAAAAAATGGAAGAAGTGAATACGGGGCTTGGAAGTAATTTTTTCTTAGTTGAACTTTCTTTAAATAAATTACAAATGAAATAAATCCTAGCACCATGGCTTCCATATATAAAACCAACCATCACACCATCTAGTGTACTCATAATAGTTATAAGCAATAAGGCCAACAATAATAACTGTCCATCCTATTATTGATTTAGTTCTTTCTCTCATAAATTAACTACCTGCAAAAGCTGTTCCAAAAATTCCAACAGCTAGTTCTATCCAAATAAGCATAAAAATAATCATTAAAATAAATACTAATAAAAATTTGAACTTAGAAGATTTTAGATAGTAAAGAGTAAGATTTATTATGATGCTAAAAGAAAGTATTAGTAGTGCCATAACCAAAAAATCATACCCACTCCAATCTAGCTTAAAAAAAATTTTACCAGTCAAAGGAAATAAAAGAATTAACAGCGGGTAGAAAATTTTTATCAATTTATATTTTTTCTATGGTTTTAATTTATAGGCTAAGTATCCTAAAAAGATAGATATAAATAAAGATACAACTGGTGGTATTACATATCCCCAAATAGACATCTGACCAGAAAACAAGAAATTTAGTATGTGAACTAAGGCTGCGGCACAAAGCACTATTCTGGCAACTTTATTTTGATTCATAGCCACATTCGAACATTTTTTTTATATTTTAAGAAATCTTCTCCAAACAATTTTTCCATAACTTCTTCTTCTGGCCTAATTTGAAATTTAGTTATGTAGATAGTAAATAGAAGAGAGAAAAGGATGCCGCCAATCACATTAAACATTAATGCTATGCCTAATAAAATTAGAGCCATGCCTAAATACATTGGATTCCTTGAATATTCAAAAACTCCAGAGGTAACTAATGAAGACGCATTTTCAATTTTTATAGGATTAACAGTTGTATTTTGCTTTTTAAATAAACTCACAGCTAATACAAGCACAGAGAATCCAGAAAAGTAAAAAATATAACTTAATATAGTCAAAAATTCTAAATTAGATTCTGGGAAGTATTCTTGTGAAAAATATATACATAAACCAAAGAACAGAGTAACAATTGGAGGTGGTATTTTATTTTTCATAATTTAATCCTAAACAATGTCTTTTATTTTAACAAACTATTATGGCAACATAATTCTATGAAAAAAATAGTTCTCTTTTTCTCATTTTTTCTTATTTATGGGTGTAGTAATGAATCCATTTCAGTACCAAATCAAATTCCACAAATACCTGATTCAGAAATTTCATTATTTAATCCAAATCCAATTATTCTAGAAGATGCTGTTAGTTATTACTCAAATGCTTGCAATAATCCCTCATTTCAATTTTTAATTCCGGTTCATATAAATGATGATAATTTTATAGATTTTATTGCCCATTTTTGGTGTGATTCAGAGACTCCTGCAGAAATCAGCAATGAAAATGTTCCAGATTCTCTGGTTGTTTATATAAGCGACAGTAATGGCAATTATGTCATCAATAATCAAGATATATTCGGTGAACCATATCCAAAACTTGGAGGTGCTAGCAGAAAGTATGCAAGAGGTGATATTAATGGAGATGGAAAAGATGATTTTGCGTTTGCTATGAATGCGGAGGATGGTAGGGCAGCATATGATGAAGAAACAGTTCAAACAAATTATGCATATCCTGCTATTTTATTGAGCACAGTTTCAGGATATGAAGTTATCGAATTAGGAGAGAAAGATTGGGGCCACTCAGTTCAAATTAGGAATGAGGAAGCTCTTTTTGGAGGACATAAATCTCAAGCATTTAAATATATGGACTCAAATATGGTTGATATATCTGAGAAATATAAAGAGCTTAGTTTTTCAAGTTTTTTAGTTTATGACGAATTTATTGTTAATAGTGTAAGAAAAGATGGAAGACAAGGCCTTGAGCTTTTAAGAAATAATGAAATCACATCATCAGTGATGAAAGATGAAATTTTCAAAGTATATTTTGAAGCTTGGAATAATACTGGTACTGGTAACTATGAACAAATTGGAGTTTATGAATATAGAAATGAATACTACTTTCATGGCATGACAACTGAAATGTGCAGAAAAGATGATTTAATTTTAGCAACGATAAATGCTAGCAAACCAATTGATAGAGAAATAATAGAAAATGAGTATTATTCACAAAATGAAACAACTCCAGTAGTTTTATTTTCTTTTTACAAGATAGAAAATGATGAATTATTAGAAAAAAATATATCTATTATTGGAGAAGAAACTGATCATAATTTTAATTTTTTTTCATGTTTTGATATTAATCAAGATAATAAAAAGGATATTGTTGCGCAGGTATTCAGTCAGGCATGGAATGAACAATCACCTAATAATAAAGGTATACCAGAAATTTATTTAAATTCAGGTAATAGTGAATATTACAATCTAGATACTTCAAGCTGGCCAGTTTTCAGTGAGAATGATGACTCTCAAGGGTATTTATATGATGTAAATCAAGATGGAACCCAAGATTTAATTATGTTTCCATTAAAAGCAAATTTCACTGCTAATGTTGAGATATATCTCTCTAATAGAAATATAGGCAATTAGCTTAATTTAAATTTATTTTTATACACATATTGTGTTTAAAAATAGTTATCTATTTTATATATATAAAATTTGTATATATATTTTTTCTCTGTTAATATTTTTAAATCGTTCATCCTTAAGGGGACGGAAGTAGTCGCAAGATGAAGGAACGCATTATCATCGTTCATCTCGCAAGAGACGGAAGTAGGTAATGATACCGAAGGAACGCATCTTTTTAAAAAGGAGATGTTATGAATGCTTTAAACATTCAAAAAAAACAATATACACCTAAGTTAGGAAACAATGTCATGTTGCAAATCGCAATTAACAAGCTTAATTACAATTTACGCATGCAAAATAAAACTGAGCATAAGTCTAAACCTAAAAAGGATGTATTCTTTCCTTACTATTTGTAAGGTTTTTCAATTAACGAAAAAGAGAGCAAAATGCTCTCTTTTTTTTAAAGTGGTATAAGCTTTTCTGGAAATTTATTGAGGCAATATTGTTTTAATTTTTCTTGATATTCTTCATAAGGCATTTGTTCTGATATTTCATACCCCGCATCTTTATCCATGCATTGATAATAATTATGTAATGGTTATGAAACTTAAAGATGGAAAAATTATCTTTTTTCAAGAATACATGAGTGATCTTTTAGCTGAAACCCAATTACATAAGAAAAAAATTGTTGATATAGAATAAAAATATATCCGAGAATTATCTCTCCATCTATTAATATTAATATATAGTTACTTACTAGCTTAAATTAATAGGGGGAGATTTATTATGGAAAAAGTTTTAGTTACAGGAGCTACTGGATATATAGGCTTACACTGCATACACCAACTACTTAATCAGGGCTATGCTGTAAATGGTTCAGTAAGGTCTCCTGAAAGAAAAGATGAAATAATTAATGCTCTGAAAAGTCACAATACATCTATAGAACACCTTAATCTTTTTACCTTTAATTTAACAGAAGATACTGGCTGGGATGATGGTATGGAAGGCTGTGATTATTTGCTTCACGTTGCTTCTCCAATATCTTTGGAGCGAACAGACGAAGCTTATTTTGTACAACCTGCTATTGATGGTGTGAACAGGGCTCTATCCTTTGCAAAAAAACATAATATAAAAAAAGTTGTACTCACATCGTCTGTAGCTGCTATTTTTGATACTTTAGAAAAGAAAACCCATTTTGATGAATCAGATTGGTCTGATCCAGACAATCCTGCAATAAGTGCATACTCAAAAAGCAAAACTTTAGCAGAAAGAGCTGCATGGGAATTTGTGGAGAAAGATGGTCATCCATTTGAACTTGCTGTCATAAATCCTGCTCTTGTTGTTGGAGCTTCACTTTCAGGTGATATTGGCGAATCAAACAAAGCTGTTGAAATGGTAGCAAGCGGCAGAATGCCAGTTGCAGTGCCTATGATGTTTGGATATGTTGATGTTAGAGATGTTGCTGCAGCTCATATTCTTGCAATGCAAACTTCGGCTTCAAATGGTGAGAGATTTGCACTAGTTGAAAAAGATTTATGGTATACAGATGTTGCTAAAATATTAAGAGAGAATGGTTTTGATAAAGCACCTACCATGGGCATTCCAGTATGGCTTGCAAAAATTCTTGCTAACTTTAACAAAGAATTAAAATTAACATTACCATACCTTGGAAGAACAAGAAGTATTAAAAATACAAAAGCAAAAGAAATACTAGGATGGGATCCAAGGCCAGCAGAAGAGTCGATCTTAGATATCGCCAATCAAATGAAAGATTTAGGAATACTTAAATAATCCCAGGAATAATTGCTTTTCTATTTTTAGGATAATCGCTAAATTTTTCTTGATACCATCTGTGGTGAGCAAGCGCGCGTGGAAATAAGTTTGCTATGGTCCAAAGTGCAAACACTAAGCCTGAGATGCTCCATGTAAGAAAAGCCCATCCAATCCATTCAATAATTTCGCCTAAATAGTTAGGAGCAGAAATGTATTTATGCATAAATTTATTAGGCATATGATATCCAGGACCTTTATCTTTTCTTAGAGAAATTATTAAATAATCAGATCGAATATTTATATACATTCCGATTAAAAAGATAGATATTCCAAAATAAAACACAGGATTATTTATCCAATTTTGTGCATATTCTGTAAAGTAGAATATTCCGAAGGCTTGAACATTAACATTCACAATATTAAAGAAGAAGGCTGAAGCAGCTATACTTATTGGCATTTTTGGATTTGTCATATCTATGACAAATGGATAAATGAAAGATCTATGTATGTAATGAATCAACCATAATATTAGAAATACTTTATGTATAGATTGAAGCTGATCCTTTGCAAGATATGCATAAATTATCATTAAGATTACACATGGTGATTCCATTACAACCCATCCAAGACGTGCTGAAATATTTTTACCCCATCCTTTCCTTATATGTCTTCCATAAGGAGCATCAACGTAAAATAGATAAATAAAAGTTATAAACGCAACCAGGATCCAAAAAATAATAAAAATACTAAAATAATTCATAACAATTTATATAATCATGATATGTAAATTTTTCAACATATAAAAGTTTACAGTTTCTGTATGAAATCATAAACTTGAATGAGGAGAGTTTAATCATGGAAGCTAAAGATTACGATTTTATTATTTTAGGAGCTGGTTCAGCTGGATGTGTCTTAGCAAATAGGCTAAGTTCAAATCCGAACTTTAATGTATGTCTTATTGAGGCGGGTTCAAAGGATAATGATGTCAGGCTTCATGTTCCACTAGGCTTCGCTTTTTTGGGTGATAAAAGCAAATATAGTTGGAACTACGATACCGTTCCTCAAAAAGAATTTGAAAAGGTTTCTGTAACAGAACCTGCATCTTCGGTTGTAGATTCGGCAGGTGGAGTGCATGAAGTTGAAACTGAAGTAATGGAACATAGAAGAGGATTTCAGCCAAGAGGAAAAACTTTGGGAGGTTCCAGTTCAATTAATGCAATGTTATATGTCAGGGGTCATGCGTGGGATTACGATCATTGGGCAGAGTTGGGCAATGAAGGATGGTCATATAAAGACGTATTACCTTATTTTAAAAAATGTGAGCATAATGAAGTTTTTGATAATGATTATCATGGACAAAATGGCCCATTAAACGTGTCAAAAATAAGACATAAAAATAAATCTGTTGATGATTTTGTTAAAACAGGATCTTCTATTTTTGGATATAACGAAGATTTTAATGGAGAAAATCAAGAAGGAATTGGCTATTATCAAACAACTCAAAAAAATGGCAAAAGATGCAGTGCTGCAAAGGCATATCTTGTTCCGGTTATAGACAGAGATAATTTAACTATATTAACTGACACTAATGTAAATAAGATTAATATTTCTGATGGAATGGCTACAGGCGTTCAATGTATAGATGAGGAGGGTAATGAATTTACTATAAATGCTTCCAAAGAAGTTTTATTATCCTCAGGAGCCTTTGGCTCACCGCAGATTCTTCTCAGATCTGGCATAGGTCCTGAAGAAGAAATAACCAAGCATGGCATTGAGCATAAAATAAACTTACCGGGAGTAGGTAAAAACCTTCAAGACCACATTGATTTCATAACTGTTCATAGACACAAATCAATAAACCTTTTAGGTTTTTCAATGGGTACTCTGTTATTTAAATATCCTTTTGAATTACTTAAATATATTCTTGCCAAAACAGGTATGTTTACATCAACAGTAGCTGAAGCTGGAGGATTTATTAGATCGAGAAATGATATAGATATGCCTGATATCCAATTACATTTTGCACCTGGAATGATCGTTGATCACGGAAGAGAGCAATTATGGGGTACTGGAATCAGCTGTCATTCATGTTTATTACGACCTAAATCAAGAGGTGAGGTTACACTAAATTCAGCTGATCCTGCAGAAGACCCATGCATAGATCCAAATTTTTTGTCTCATCCAGATGACGTCAGAGACATGATCGCTGGCTACAAAAAGATGATGAAAATTATGAATAAAGAACCAATCTCTAAATACACAAGTAAGCACGTTATGAGACCAATAGACTTAGATGATGATGAGGATATTGAAAAAGCTATAAGAGAATCAGCAGACACAGTTTACCATCCTGTTGGAACATGCAAGATGGGTAGCGATAATATGGCTGTGGTTGATAGCAAACTCAAAGTCCATAAAGTTAAAAGCTTAAGAGTTGTAGATGCATCAATCATGCCTACATTAGTTGGTGGTAATACTAATGCACCAACTATTATGATAGGAGAAAAAGCATCAGATATTATTCTTAAAGATTGGTCTTAGGTGTATTTTAGATATATATCACTTTTAATATTTTCTCTTACAGGCATGTCTCTTACTATTATTGATGTAAGAACTGAGGCTGAGTGGGATACTGGGCATCTCGAGGGAGCGCTTCACATAGAATGGCAAGATATTTTAAAGCTATCACCAAATACACCTAAAGATGAAGAAATATATCTCTACTGCAGGAGTGGAAATAGATCAGGAAAGGCAACCAAGATTCTTTTGGATGCAGGATACATAAATGCTCAAAATGCTGGCAGCATATTAGAAGCAAGTAAGCTATTAGATACAAAAATTATTGATTAATTTTATATATTGTTTGTTCATAATAATGTTTACAGTGCAAACATTCACATGTAATATACTATATGTTTACAGTGTAAACATTATAATTAACCCCCTATATAAGGTATAAAAATGAAAAAAATATCTAAACTAATTATTCTTGGAGCAATTATCGTTGCTATTCCAGCATATACAGCCGATATGGTTTTTGAAAAAAAAGAAAACATATCTCTTAAAGGCAAAATTGCTTCGGTAAAAACTTCAAAGAAATTCAGAAACTTAGAAGCTTGTCAATCTTTATGTGAGTCTAGAAGTTCATGTGCTGCATTCACATTGGATACATATAAAGGCAGTTGCACAATTCTAAAAAATGTATCTAAAGAAGTATCAAACTCTAATGCTACATCTGGAATTAAGCAATAAGACTTTCTTATTTTAAAAAAGGGGTTTTTAACCCCTTTTTTTATGTACAATTTAATTAAAAGGTACAATTAAATTATGCAAATCCTTTCAAATCTTTTTAATAAAAAGAAAGAAAAAACAAAAAAAATAATATCTTTTGATGGTGGTGGTGTAAGAGTTATTGCCGGCATCGTCTTCTTAAAAAAATTAGAAGTTGAAAGCGGTAGAAAGATATCAGATATATTTGATATGTTTGTTGGAACTAGTGCTGGAGCTTTTAATGCTGCTTGCTTAGCGCATGGTGAAATGAGTGCAGTTGAATTGAAATCATATTGGTCTAAAGATTACTTAGATAGAATTATGGAAACTTCTTTTTTTTGGGATCAAGCTTCACTTATTCAAGCAAGACCAAGGTATGAGACTAAGGGAAGGGTAAAAGTTCTTAAAGAGATATTTGGAAATGCAACACTTGGCGATTCAAAGAAGCCAATTGTTACCCTTTGTTATGATATAGAAAAAAGATCTCATATAGTTCACTCAAGTAATATGACCCCAAGTATTAGTTATATTGATGCAGTTTGCGCGTCAAGTGCAGCTCCGATGTATTTCCCAACATATCAAATGGATAATGGGTCGTGGATGATTGATGGAGGGGTAGTAACAAATAATCCAACTTTAATAGGGTTTAATCACGCAAAAAATTTTTTTAACACAAATAATATTAAAGTGCTTAGCATAGGTGCTGGACTTAATAAGAAAAAAATTTCAGGAGAAATATCATCTAAATGGGGTGGTGTTGGTTGGTTAAGAAATGACATTATGGGAATGATGCTCGATTCAGAGATTCACAACGATATAGCTGAGGATATTATAAGTAACAATTACTTAAGAATTAATTCACCTATAGGCAAAATTAATAAAATGTTAGACGATGACTCAGAAGAGAATTTAGAAAAAATTCACCTTATGGGGTTGGATTGGTGGTCAGAATATAAAGAAAGCGTATTAAATTTCATAGAAGATTAATTTTTTGTACTATTGCGCTATTTTTTACTGTAAGATACACCTTTTTTAATAATAGGATATAAATGAATATATACGTTGGAAATATTTCATGGGGAATGAATGATCAAGACCTTGAAAATCTTTTCGCTGAACACGGCACCGTAACTTCTGCAAAGATTATTACTGACAGGATGACTAATCGTTCTAGAGGATTTGGTTTTGTTGAGATGAGTGATGGAGCTGAGGCTGCAATTGATGCACTGAATGAAGCAGAAGTTGACGGAAGAAAGCTAGTTGTAAATGAATCTAGACCTAAAGAATCAAGATAATCATTTATAAATCTTAAGTAAAAAAATCACAATAATTTAACGATTTAATTACATCTATTTTATGTGTAAATAGTGTAAATTATTTACATTTTTTATACTATTTACATAAATCTTGACATTTAACCAACAAGAGGGTTAAATGCGCCTAATTTCGTTAATTTTTTAAGGGGAAATCCGTGAATAAATATTTATTATCATTAATGGTTTTATTACCTTTATCAACTTTTACTTTTGCTGAAGAAGCAGAAGAGGCTGAAAATGCAGAAGTCGAGGAAGTAGTAACAACTGGAATTAGATCTAGTTTGATTGATGCTATATCAATTAAAAGAGAAAACGTTGGTGTTGTAGATGCCATAACAGCTGAGGATATTGGTAAATTTGCTGATAGAAATATTGCTGAAGCGTTATCTAGACTTGTTGGTGTTACTACTAATAGAGATAATGGTGAAAGCACATCTGTAACAATTAGAGGATTAGGACCAGAATTTAACTTGGTAACTCTAAATGGCAGATCAATGCCAACAGTACCGCCTTTATGGGTTGGTGGAAGATCATTCGACTTTGGTGATGTATCATCCTCTGGTGTTGCAGCAGTTGAAGTATATAAATCTGCTAATGCAATTCTTCCAACAGGTGGACTTGGCGCTACTATCAACATGGTAACAACAAAACCAATAGATGGTAAAAATGGTGGCGGTATTTCAGTTAGAGCTATGCATCATTCATCTGTAGAAAAAGGAGATGATCACACTCCAGAGGTAGATTTAGTCTTTTTAAGAAATGGTGAAATTGGTGATGCTAAATGGGGCTTCTCAGTTTCAGGCTCTCATCATGTAATGCATAACAGAGAATCAGGTACCAACGAGATAACATGGTTACCAAGCCCAATTATTAACAATGTTCCTGGAAATGCAACAATAACAAATAACAACACAAGAGAAGATGGTGCATTCTTTTATCCAAGTGGTCTTTTATATAAAAACATGGATAATGAAAGAACTAGAGAGAATCTTCAAACTACTCTTCAATGGGAGCAAGGAATCGTAACTGCTACTCTTGATTACACAATTTCATCTGTTAACGCAAGTCAGTTCGGTGTTGAAGCTGGTTCATGGTTATCAGGTTGGGATACAACAAGCATGACAGTAAGCCCTAATGGTGCAGTAACAAGCGCATTTGTTAATGGCACGTATTTCAATGGTGGTATATTTAACAACAACTTTAAGTGGGCAAATGATGACACAAACAACAAATCTATTGGTTTAAATTTAGAGTTTAGACTTACTGATAACTTCACACTTACTGCTGATTATCATGATTCAACAGCTGGTTATAAAGGTAACCCTGGTGGAAGTGCTACAAGTAGTGCAACTTTTGGTAACGGTTGTTGGGCAGCTTGGGGCTGGTGGCCTGTAAATGAAGCGTCAGCATGTTTTAGAAATAGAACATTTGATTTCACACAATCAGTAAATGGAAATCTTGCATGGCAAGTTGATAAAAATTTCCAAGGTGCTGATCTAGGCGTCACTGAGTTTGATGCTAGCGATATCGGACCAAGAGAAGCATATGTAAACTATCAAGAAAGAAAAAGCGACCTTGATCAGTTCCAGTTAATCGGAACATGGGATAACAATGAAGGTATGTTTATGGAATCATTGACATCTATTGACTTTGGTTACTCAACTCAAGAAACTGTGTTTAATAGTCAAAAATGGTTTAACTATGTCAGAACTGGTCACATCGCAGATGGCGATCCAGTAAACATGACATATGCGATGCTCCCTGATGATGTTCTTACTAAAGTTTCTATCCCAGGTTTCTTAGGCTCAACAGGAAATTTCTATTATTTTGATATGAGTCAAGAAGATTTATTCTACTGGTTTGGTAGAGCTGGTTTTATGGGAGACTTAAATACTGGTGACGGAACATGGTGGAACGCTTATGGACCTGCTTCAGATTGGCCATCTTCATGTTACAGAAATGATGCGTTTGATGCTGATGGAAATCCAAACGGATTAAGAGCAGTAGATATGTATGAAGCTCCAACATCTAATTGGGGGCAATTAGAAGGTTGTTATGGTGACAGGGATTCAATCTCAGTTATTAAAGAAGAATTAGAAGCTTTATTTGTTAACTTCAACTTTGAAACTGTTACAGAAAAAGGACAAGAATTAAGAGCACAATTTGGTATTAGGTATGAAGATGAGGAAAGAACATCTACTGCTGATACGACTGTTCCTACAAATACAGTATGGAGCTTAGGTGCATTCTCATACGGTGATAAGGTTGGTCTTATGACAGGGCCTGCAACCTATACTGGAACAGGATCAAATGATTACGTTTTACCAAGTTTAAATGTAACTTTTGAGCATGCTGAAAACAGAGTTATCAAGTTTGCAGCAAGTAAAACTATAGCTAGACCAGCTCTAGAGCAAATGGATGTTTCAGTATCTACTCCTGCTGCATTTAGCTGGATGTATCCTGCTACATTAGGGACTGGTAACCCAGCACTGGAGCCATATGAGTCTACTAACGTTGATTTAGCATATGAGTATTACTATAAAGAAGGTAGTTATGTTGCTGTTAACGTTTTTGTTAAAGATATTGAAGGCTATCATGGCGCTGGTTTCGAGCAAGGATCATTTAATGGCGTAACAGATATTACTAGAGGGCCTAGAGCAGCTTTAGCAACTGAAGATAATGCAGATGCATTATGTCAGTGGACAGCCCCTCAGGGTTACTGGGCATGTGGATGGTCAAATCAGTTTGACTGGGCATGGTTAAATAACACAGGTTTCTCATTTGGATGTAATAATCAAGAGGACTGCTTTGCTGATCCTGGAAATGGTAATGCTGTATTCCAAAGCAATGGAGACGACCCTTTATATATATTTAATTTAGCAAAACCTATCAATCAATATGATGGAACACTTGAAGGAGTTGAACTTGCTGTTCAGCATTTATTCGATAATGATTGGGGTGTTGTAGCTAACGTAACAATGATTAGTGGTGATACGGATGTTGATCCTTATCCTGCAGCAGATGCCTCAGAGCAGTTTGCTTTACCAGGATTTGGTGATGCTGCTAACTTAGCTGTCTTTTATGAAAATGAAAAAATATCAGCAAGGGTTGCCTACAACGTAACTGGTGAATACTTTACTGGATACGATCAATATAACCCATTGTTTGTTACTGAAAGAAGTACAGTAGATTTCAATGCTACTTACAACCTAAGTGATACTGCAGCTGTATTTGTTGAAGGAATTAACGTAACTGATCAAGATGTTCATTTATATTCAAGATATGAAGAAATGACATTCTTATACCAAGATCATGGACCAATTTATAAAATAGGTTTTAGAGTTAATTTCTAATTTTAGAATTGATTAAATTTAAGAGGGCTTTTTAGCCCTCTTTTTTTATATATTGGTATAATTTTTTTTGTGAAAAAACTTTTTTTATTATCAATTTTATTCATATTATCTGCTTGTGGTGGTGGAGGAAGCTCGGAAGTTTCTGCTCCTGAGCCTATACCGTTTTCTCTTACAATTGGACTAACAGCATTCTCTGTTGATGAAGATTCACAATACTCCGGCTCATTAAATGCTACTGCAAATGAAACTGTTACAATTACCTATTCGCTAATCTCATCTACTTCAAAGGGTACTTTAGATTTATCATCATCAGGTGAAATAACCTATACACCAGATTCAGATTTTTTTGGTTCTGATCAATTCGAATACTCTGTTACTGCTGAAGAAAAAAATGTTACCAAAAATGCAACAGTTAACATAACTATTAATTCTGTAAATGATGAACCTGAAATTGGCGTTCTATCAGATATCAATTTTTCAAAAGATACTTTGATTCATAATCCTAATCTTTCATTTAACATTAAAGTTACAGATTCAGATAGCGAGCTAAATGAATTAAGTTTTGATATGGTTTTAGGTAATGCTGAAATTCCTGGTAATTTCTCACCTGATACTTCTACAGAAACAGAAGGGGATGGGATTCTTAGTTTTGATTTATCTTCACTTCAAAGTGGTGGTCTTTATGATGCTGAAATTAGAGTATTTGATGGAACTAATTATGATTCAGTAATTTTTGAGTCATGGTTTGCTGGAAACAGAAGAACAATAACTATTCAACAAGATGTTGACCCTACAGACGGGTTTGAAGGAGGTCAAAAAGTTTCAAAGGACTATGAAATATATTATCTGTCTGGAGGTCCAGACTCTGCTGCTGGTACGAAATATTTATTCGTTGGTGACTCTCTTAATGGAGAGATTGATATAAATTTATATAGAAGGGCGCTCTTAGCATCTGTAAATAAACTCAATGATTCTGATGCATCAGAGTTTTTTAATCCAAATTACTTTACTATTCTTTCTGCAGAACCCATTGATCCTGATGGCTCATCCCCGTTTGGAATTAGAACAGGGTGTGCTGATTTTGATGAAACAATATATTGTATTGGTGAAATGGATACTGATCTTTTTCCAGACTTCCTTCCTGGATACGAATATAGAAGACATTTAATATCTGTGCTTACAAGAATTGATGGAAGAGGAGTAAATTCAGGAAATAAAAACATTCAAAGAATAAGAGAAAATGACCCAGAAAGAACAAGTACCACATTAATGCATGAGTTAGGCCATGCACATGGTTTTATGGGTGATGAGTATAGAAGTACTGATGATAGAGATGTATCTGCTTGGGCTGATTTAAATCCTAATACAACCACACAATCCTCAATATCTTTGCTCAAATGGAAACATCATATTGAAGATCATCTAAATGTTTTAGGTAAGGATGTAAAAGTCTGTTACAACTGGGGTGATGGAAGAATCTATGATATTAGAACTAGAGAATATATTGATGGCGAAGGTTGTTCCTGTTTGGTTAATGAATGGGGTGCAGGAGTAACAGATCCTGACACTGGAGAAGTGACATATCCATTTATTAGAAAAAACCCAGAATGCTCTAAAGTTGGATTATTTGAGGGTAATTACTTTGGAGAGTTTGATAACTATAGACCAACATTTTGTTCAATTATGGATTCATGTTCTAGTGGAGGATATGGTCCAGTAAATGTTGAGGGTTTTGCGGTTGGATCAATTCACAACCAAGGTTTTTATAATGCATTCGATGATGTTGATTTTGGATTTTCAAATGGTAACAACAGATGGGATATGACGATACTAGCAAATTATGATACATCAAAAATTACACTTAAATGGTATGTGAATGGTGAAGAGCAACCAGAGCTCGAGAATCAAAAATCAGTTAGTTTTAATAGACCAGCTGACAATTCTGTTCAAATATATACTGCAAAAGCTTTTGATTTAACTGGAACAATAACATCTCCTGATGATATTTTAGATAATAATGATTTTTATGAAGGTATATTCCAATCAAATTTTACTTGGTGTGCTGACTACGATCAGTCATCTGGAGAGTGTAATGATTTTAGAAGAGATCCAAATCCATCTCAATATAGTAATTTTGATTACGGTTATATGAATGGACCATTAGGATTTACATGGGGTATTAATTGGTCAAAATGGTAAAAAAAATATTTATATTACTTTTAAGTCTAAACCTTGAAGCTGGTCTCAGTAAGGGTCCTCAAAATTATTTATCACCTGAAAATATTTCTCTTGATAATGAAGCTATGATTTATAGCGTGTCTGCAAGTTTTGATAGCATGACACTTAAATCAATAAAAATTGAGAAACCAAGCAAATTAAGCATGAGTAAATATCATACTCTTTCTAAAAAAGATAAATATGCTCTGCGCGCTTTAAATAAAGAGGGCAAAGAAGTTTTACTTGTGGGTCTTGGTGATCCTTTTTATTTTCATGTTGATCATATTGGTTACGAAGAAAATGAAATATTTAGTGGCTACATTGATCAAGAATTTGAAATAGCTATACCTTTAACTTTGCAAATATCTCATCTAGTTTTGCTCTTTCAAGATGAATTCGGTTTAAAAGAAATCAAGAAAATAGAGGTAAATTAATAATTTTTTTCGATTACCTTTTTTGTAATTTGAACGCTTGAAAGCATCATGCTTAAAGGTTATATTACACACCCAATGCGGTACTAGCTCAGTTGGTAGAGCGTCTGCTTGCCAAGCAGAAGGCCGCCGGTTCGAGACCGGCGTACCGCACCATTTATGTATAGATTCTATACATTATTATTTTTCTCTCCTTTTTACTCTGGTGTTATCTTTAAAAGAATTCTAATAGGAGAACTTTATGAAAAAATATTTAATTACAGCATTTGCTTTGCTTATAACATTACCGCAACTAATTATTGCTCAAGGATATATAGCAACATATACAATGAAGGTATCTGATGTACCTCAGTTTGCAAAAGAAATGGATACCTTAATGGCTTCTGATTGGGGTCAAGCATTTCCAGGTTATGTATCATTAACTCATTATGCTTTTAATGGATATGATGATGCTACACATGCAGTAATCATTAGTTATGAAGATACTGATCAAATGGCATCTGGAACAGAAATGTTTTATCAACCAGCATTTGGAGCATTTCTAGCTAAAACTTCGTCTTATGTTGAGGCTGTTGAGCAATCTCTACATATGAAACTTATAAGCGGCGGTGACTCTGATCCTGAAAAAAACAAAGTCTATACAGTCTATAGGATGGATGTCAAAGATCCAGCCTCATATGCAAAAGCTTATTCTAAAATTGTTAAGGCTCAAGAAGATTCTGGAAATATGGATGGTGGATACGGATTAAGAGCTCAAGTGGCTGGAAATAATTCATACTATTCACACTATGCTTTTGTTGGAGCCAGCAGTATTAAGTCGGCTATGGAAGGTCAACAACAATTATATTCAAGTGATGAGTTTGCAGAGTTTTCTAAAGCTGTTTCAGGTAATAGAAAGCTAATTCAAACTTCTACTGTAGTGGTTTTAGCCGCATACGAATAATTTGTATTTAGCTTTAAAAAGGAGCCTATGGCTCCTTTTTTATTTTATAAGCATCATTTATTATTCATACTAAATGCATAAATTATATTTACTCTCTATTTTTTTAGTTGTTTCATGCGGAGGAGGTGGCTCTAGCTCATCGGTTGAAACTCCGCCAAACAATAATTCAAACAATAACTCAAACTCTTTATCTGAGACTTGCCAGCAACAACAAATAAATTTCAAAAGATGTGATTTTAAACACAAGGGGCTTGATAGATATTACTTGATTCAATCTCCGCACCCAGAAGCAACAGGACCAAGCTCAGTAATATTTAATTTGCATGGCTACGGTAGTAATGCATTGGCTCAAATGGAATACACTGGTTTAAATAATTATACAAACACAAAGGAAAATAATTTTATATTAATTCATCCTCAAGGTGCACCACTTAACACTCCTCTTACATCAAGTGCCTCTCATTGGAACTCTGGAGCTTGGACAATTGGAAGCAATGTAGATGATGTAGATTTTATAGATACTATCATCAAATTAATTTCACAAAAATATGACATTAATATGAATAGAATTTACTCTACTGGAATGTCAAATGGTGGTTTTATGAGTTATCATTTGGCATGTAATTTAAGCTTTAAAATAGCAGCAATTGCATCTGTTACAGGTTCAATGAGCAGAGAAACATTGGGTAGTTGCGATCCTTCCCACGCTACTCCGATATTGCAAATACATGGAAGCATTGATGGAATTGTTCCATTTGATGGTAATTCTGCTATAGGCATGGAGAGTATTCCTGATGTTATGGAATACTGGAAGTCTTATAATTCATGTTCATCAGAGCCAATCAAGATAGAAGATTTTTTTGAAAATGGTTATTCAGTTGAGCACCTAGTTTATAAAAATTGTTTAAATGATATTCAAGTTGAGTTACAAAAAATTAATGGAATGTGGCATACATGGCCTAGAGAAGATAATTTTGGTATCAGCGCATCGATATTAATATGGGACTTTTTTAACACTTATGATATCAATGGAAGAATAAATTAAGTATAAGATTTATACATATATTTACTTCATTTTCGTATTCTTTAATGTAGTATTAATGATGATTTAAAAAAAAGGAGGGGAAGATGAAATTCTTATTATCAATGGTTTTAGTTTTATCTATGACTATAACTTCAGACCTTTATGCAGAAGAAGGTCCTACCTATGAACCAAATGTTGCTGAATATTATGTCAGTTCATTTAATGATGGAAAGGACATGGATGACATGATGAAATGGGCTGAAAAGTGGAAAAAATGGGCAACAACTGGAGATGCTGCCGGTCCAAATGAGGACTATAGAGCATCAATGCTAATACCTTACTATGGTGTAAACCTAGATACATTTGATTTTATTTGGCTTGGAATCAATTCAAATCCAGAAAAGCAAGCCGAAGGTAATGATTATTGGGTTCAAAATGGAGGTAAGTTATTAGGCGAACTTCCTGTAAATAACCCTCAAGTAATTAATACATGGCAAAGAACAGTTTCAGAAACGCCTGATGGAGGAGCTGGTTATGTTGTTTATTCAGATTGCAAATATGGCGAAGGTGTAACTGGAGAACAACAATATGATGCTTATTATGCATATGCTCAGGCTGCTAAAAAATTAGGTGATGTTGCAGGTAGAAAAATGATATGGCCAACAATGGGGGTAACACCTGGTTGGGATTATGATTATGTACAAGCTGTCTATACTTCTACAATTTCTGATTATGGAAAAAATTGGACTAACTTTTGGGGTTCTGCAGAAGAAATGCCTGAATATGAAGCCTTGGAAGCATTGGGTGGAGTTTGCGAAAATCAAAGATCTTTTACGATTGTCCCAATAAAAAACTAACCGAAGATATTAATTTTTTTAAGGAGGCTATATGCCTCCTTTTTTGTTATTAGTGCATAATTATAATATGCAAAATTACGAGAATTATATTGGTATTATTGGTGCAGGAATCTCAGGACTAGCTTTGGGCTGTATTTTAAAAAAAGCAGATATTCCTGTCGTTATTTTTGAAAAATCAACCAATATAAGTGAATATGGAGCAGGAATATCCATCTCGCCAAACGGAGCCAAAATTCTAAAATATTTAAATTTATACGATGAAATCATCTCTATTTCGTCAAATCCAAAACAAGCAGATTTTTTTTCGAATAATAAAAAGATAAATAGTTTTGATGTAGATGTAATAACAACATCAAGACAGGTTTTATATAAATATCTTTATGAAAAATACATTTCTCTAGATGGCCAAATTTTATTTGATCATCAATTATATGATGTAGATTTTGATAAATCTGAACTAAAATTTACAGGTGATAAAACATATCAAGTTAGACATATTGTGGCCTGTGATGGCATTAAATCTATATGTAGAAAAAAATTAGATTTTCAAAAAGAACCAACTTATAGTGGCTATTCTGTTTGGAGAGCAATAGTAGAAAAAAAACAAAAAAATACTCAAACTTTTTTAGGACCAAATCATCACATTGTCACATATCCTATTTCTAATTCAAAAATTAGTTTCGTTGCTGCTATCAAGACACCAAAAAAATATAAAGAATCATGGAAGTCTTCAGGCACATTCGAAGAATTAAAAAATGATCTAGTTTTTAGTAATAAAGATTTATATTCTTTTATTAACAAAGAAACATCTCTTTTTAAATGGGGAGTTTATATAAGACCACTCATTAAAAATATTAAATATAAAAACCTTACTCTACTAGGAGATGCTGCTCATCCAATTGTCCCTTTTATTGGTCAGGGTGGATGCCTTGCACTTGAGGATGCCTATATTTTTGGACATTTTTTAATTAAATACAATTCGGACATTAATAAAGCACAGAATGCTTATGAGGCTTTAAGAATCAAAAGAATAAAAACTATTACAAAGATGTCTTTAAGGCAGGGTCATCTTAATCATATTTCAAATCCAGTAATAGTCTTCTTAAGAAATTTTGTCATGAAGCATTTACCTTCGTTGGCAATTAGATCTATAAGAAAAAAGATTTGGAATTATGATCCTGAAGAAGAGGTAAGAAATTTTAAATAATTAGTGCTAATTTTTTAGTATTGGTTATTTTATCTAACTTGCTATAATTCTTCGATGAATATATTTACAAAATTAACCGCTTTTTTTAATTCTCCAAAACCAGAATCTAAACCTAATAAAAATTCTACCTCATTAATAATTTCAAAACATTTACAAGAATTTTTAGAGAACGAAGTCCTTGATGGTTTGGATATCTCTAAAGAGCATTTCTGGTCCTCTTTTGAAAAAATTATTAATGAATTTTCTCCAAGGAATAAAGATTTATTGCAAAAAAGAGAAGATATTCAAACCCAAATTGATAAATGGCATCTTGAACGCAAAGGTCAGGATTTTGACTATGAAGAATATAAAACGTTTTTAACTGACATTGGATACATTGCAACCAGGAGTCAAGATTTTTCAATATCTACTGATAATGTAGACCCTGAAATTAAAACAATTGCTGGTCCTCAGCTTGTTGTTCCAGTTATGAATGCAAGATTTGCACTAAATGCCGCAAATGCTAGATGGGGTAGTCTTTATGATGCATTGTATGGAACTGATGTCATCAGTGAAGATAATGGAGCAGAAAAGGTAGGAGGCTATAATCCAGTAAGAGGAGATAGAGTTATAGATTTTGCAAAGAATTTTTTAGATGAAGCTATTCCTCTTGAACAAGGAAGTTTTAAAGATGTTCTGGGTTTTGAATTTGTTGAAGGAAAAATTCAAGTACTGCTTCCAGAGGTCGGCAAGGTTGGTTTAAAAAACCCAGCTCAATATATTGGCTATAGTGATAATGGAAATAATGCTTACTCTCTTTTATTTAAAAATAATAATCTACATTTTGAAATTCAAATCGATCCAAATCATTCTATTGGTCAAACCGATAAAGCAGGTATTAAAGATATCCTTATGGAATCTGCAATTACTACAATTCAAGACTGTGAGGATTCAGTAGCTGCTGTTGATGGAGAAGATAAAACAGCTGTATATAGAAATTGGTTAGGATTGATGAAGGGAGATTTAAAAGAATCTTTTGATAAAAACGGATCTCTATTAACAAGAAAATTAAATCCTGATAGATCATATACAACTGCAGATGGAAATGATTTAACTCTTCCTGGAAGAAGTTTGATGTTAGTAAGAAATGTTGGACATCTTATGACTAATCCTGGCGTTTTAGATTCTCAAGGAAATGAGGTTCCTGAAGGGATAATTGATGCCATGTTCACAATTTGTATCGCCATGCATGATCTTAATAAAAATGGCTTGTATCAAAATTCAAAAACTGGAAGTGTATATATTGTTAAACCGAAAATGCATGGCCCTGAAGAGGTACAATTTACTTGCGATTTATTCTCAGCCGTTGAGAATGCTCTTGGTCTTCCACAACTCACTGCAAAAGTGGGTATTATGGATGAAGAGAGAAGAACTACGGTTAATTTAAAAGAATGTATAGAAGTAGCTAAAGATAGAGTTATTTTTATAAATACTGGTTTCCTTGATAGAACAGGCGATGAAATTCATACAAGTATGGAAGCAGGCCCAATGATTACCAAGGCCGACATGAAACTACATCAATGGATAGCGCAATATGAAAATTGGAATGTAGATATAGGATTAGAAACAGGTTTTAAAGGTAAGGCTCAAATAGGTAAAGGTATGTGGCCAATGCCTGATGAAATGCTTGGAATGTATAATACAAAAACTATGCATCCAAAAGCTGGCGCTAACTGCGCATGGGTTCCTTCTCCTACAGCTGCAACGCTTCATGCGATTCACTACCATCAGATTCTTGTAAGTGATGAACAAGATTTAATAATGAATAGAGAAAAGGCGAGTTTAGATGCCATTTTAGATATCCCTGTTCATAAAAATCCTGCTGAAATTTCTTCTGAAGATATTCAAGCAGAACTCGAAAATAATTGTCAGGGTATCTTGGGTTATGTAGTTAGATGGGTTGATCAAGGTGTAGGTTGTTCAAAAGTTCCAGATATAAATAATGTTGGGCTTATGGAAGATAGGGCAACCTGTAGAATATCTAGTCAACATATAGCCAATTGGCTTCATCATGGTTTGGTTTCTCATGAGCAGGTTATGGAAGCAATGAAAAAAATGGCACTTGTTGTAGATAAGCAAAATGATTCTGATCCTCTATATAAATCAATGGCTCCCTCATATGATGGGTTAGCTTTTGAGGCTGCGTGCAATCTTGCTATCGAAGGAAGAGTCCAGCCCAGTGGTTATACAGAGCCAATTCTTCATCAAACAAGACTTAAATTTAAGTCTTAAACATGAAAGCCTATTGGGTTGTAAGAGGTAATATACTCAATCCAGATGAGTATGCTAAATATATCGATTTAGCTGGACCAATTATTAGTAAATATAAAGGAAAGTTTCTTGTAAGAGGTGGTAAACAAGTTGAAGTCGAGGGTGATGGTTACCATAGAACCGTATTAATAGAATTTAATAGCTTTGATGAAGCATTATTTTGTTATAACTCTGATGAGTATCAAGAAGCCCTAGTTTATGTAAAAGCTTCAGCAAAAAGATTGGTAACTATAGTTGAGGGAGTAAGCTAAACAAAATTTAGATACCTTCGTCATCAGTGTTAGAATCTTGTCATGAAAGTTATCCAATTTGTTCCAACTCTTGAAAGTGGTGGTGTTGAGCAGGGTGTCCTAGAAATATCAAAAGCTATAGTAGATGCCGGTCATGAATCTCATGTTGTTTCTGCTGGTGGACGGCTAGTAGATCAATTAATCCAGGAAGGAACACGTCATCACGACTGGAATCTGCATAAAAAAAATATTTTTACATTTAGACAGATTAAGCCATTGGCAAAATGGATTGAAGAAATGAATGCTGATATTTTGCATGTTCGATCTAGAATGCCAGCATGGATAGTTTGGAAAGCCTTAAAAAAAATACCAGAAAATAAAAGGCCTCATCTCGTTTCAACAATTCATGGTCTATATTCTGTAAATTTTTATAGTGCTGTAATGTCAAAACCAAAAAACATTATTACTGTTTCAAATTCAGCAAAAAACTATTTATTAGAAAATTATAAAAATACAAAATCTAAAAATATAAAACTTATATACAGGGGTGTTGATTCTTCAGAGTTTTTTTCTGGTTACAGGCCGTCTAATAATTGGTTGGAAGAGTGGTACTCACAATATCCTGAGACAAGGAATACTAATTTATTAACAATTGCCGGAAGAATATCTCCACTGAAAGATTTTGAAAAAATTATTCACCTTACAAAAGCTATTAAGGATAACTCAAATCATAAGGTAAAGGTTTTAATTGCAGGTGAAGCAAAAGATAAGCATCAAAAATATCTTAATCGACTAAAAGAATTAATAAAATCCTTAAGCTTAGATTCAGATATTTGTTTTTTAGACTTTAGAAAAGATATTAAGAATATTTATGCAATCTCTAGTATTGTTTTTAATACATCCAACAAGCCTGAGTCATTTGGAAGAAGTATCTTAGAACCGCTATCAATTGGAATTCCATCTATTGGCTATAATAGAGGTGGAGTACAAGAGATTTTAGAAGAACTCTATCCTTACGGTTGTATAGAGGCAAATGATTCAAAATCCTTGTTAGAAAAATCAATCTCAATACTTGACGGGCACAATAGAGATATTAAAGAAAATACAAAATTTTTAAAATCAAATATGTGTGAATCCACTATAGATTTTTATAATGAAATAATCTCATGACAATAACCATAGCTATCCTTATTGACCTACTATTGATTCTTTTTTCATTGAAATACGCATGGTGGTACCCAAGAAAAGATATGAAAAAAACAAGAATTATGATGTATCACATGATTTCAGGTCAGCTTGAAAGCACCAAAAAATCTGGTTTAAGGGTTTCTCCGGATATGTTTGAGAGGCACTTAAAGTATTTTAAAAATAATGGATGGAAATTTATCAAGATGTCTGAATTACAACTTTATGAAAACGACAATAAAGTAGTAGCAATAACATTTGATGATGGTTATTTAGATAACTATACCAATGCATTCCCTTTATTAAAAAAATATAATGCCTGCGCTACTTTGTATTTAGTTATTGATAGACATAAAAATGATTGGTCTGTAAAAAAGAACCCTAAACATAACACTGGTGTCTTAGCTAATGAAGAAAAATTATCTGATGATCATATTAAAGAAATGTTAGATTCAGGGGTTTTTGAACTTGGTGGCCACACCATTACCCATCCTTTTTTACCAAATACCTCAACCGATGATAAACAATATGAAATGATTGAATGTAAAAATATATTAGAAACAACATTTAATAGCAAAGTTTCAAGTTTTGCTTATCCTTTTGGAATATATAATGACGATGATGTTGAGATAGTAAAAAACAGCAGTTACGAATCTGCGGTTACAACAGATGAAGGAGTAGCTGATCTTGATTTACCTTTTGAACTAAAAAGGATAAAGGCGTCCGGGAAGGATAATTTTTTTGCTTTTAAATTAAGAGTTCAAAAAGGTTTTAGAGGATTTATTTAAACTTATGTACAAAACTTTATATATATTTCTATTAATTACTTCAGGTTTGTTGTTTGCTGAATATAAAAACACAAATGGTGTTGCTTCAGATAAATCATTTGGGGATATGTTGAAGTGGATTAGATCAGATGTAGTACCTGAGATTACTAAAATTGAAATATCATCTGACTGGGAAGAAATAAACTTATCAGAAGATGATAATTATGCTGTTTGGATAGGCCACTCAACTTTTTTAATTAAAAAGAATGGAGTGACAATTTTAACTGATCCAATTTTTTCAAAAAGAGCATCACCTTTTAGAAATATTGGACCTAGACGATTGATTCCTCCTGCCATACCGCTAAACAAGATTCCTAAAATTGATGTTGTTACTGTAAGTCATAATCATTACGACCATCTTGATATACGTTCATTAAAAAAAATTTCTAAAAATCATCCAGATGCTATTTTTTTAGTTCCAGCAGGTGATGAAAAGTTATTACAAAGAAAAAGAATTAAAAATGTTTACAATTTTAATTGGTGGGAATCAATTGAGCACATGGAATTTGTATTTACCTTTACCCCAGTTCAACATTGGTCTAAAAGATCTTTGTTTGATAGAAATAAGAGCTTATGGGGAGGTTGGTTTATAAAAAATAAAGACTATTCTATATATCATGCTGGAGATACTGGTTACTCTAAAGATTTTATAGATACCAGATTAAAACTCGGGGCTCCAAAATATGCCTTTATACCAATAGGCGCATATGATCCTGAATGGTTTATGGCAGAGAGTCATGTTAATCCTGAAGATGCTGTGCAAATAATGCTTGATCTGGAGGCTGAAAAAGCTTTTGGAATGCACTGGGCTACATTTACCCTAACAGATGAAGATACTATTGAACCAAAAGAGAGATTAAAAAAAGCAGTTAATGAAAATGGTTCTATAGACTTTAAATCAGTATCACCCGGGGATGTGATATATTTAAAATAAATCAAAACAATTCAATCGACAAATCGGATAAATATATGAAAAAGACAAACAAACTGTATTTTCAAAAAACAAACATAATTACTTGTTTGTTAACATGTATTGTTTTTATTAGCTCTTCGGTTTCTGCTGCAATTACTGAGGATGACTGTTCTACTAGAAAAATACAAATAATGAAACCTGAATATCCATATACAACCTTCCAAGGTTATTCGATTGTCAGTTACGCTATTAACAATGATGGAAGTGTAAGCAATATCAAGGTAGCAGAGTCAAACTGTGCTGTATCTAGAGATGATGATGGTTCAATAAATTTTAAACCTTGCCCATTTTTTAAAAAAGTTTCAGTGGATGCAGCTAAATATTTAAAATTTTTACCACCTAAAGATTCAAATGATAGTGCTTGCATTATCAAGAAGCATACACATAGGTATACGTATCGATTCTATGAGGGTTTGCTACAAGATAAAAATCAGTTTTTACTCAGAGATGAGGCTAATTTAATCTTAGATCAAGAATTTAAGAGCAATGAAGAAAGAATGGCATTTGTGGAAAAAGTTTTAAATAATCAGCTGTAAATTTTAAACTCATTAATTATTGTCTAAACCATATCAATTATTTAAAATTTGCATCTTTGTGGGGCTATAGCTCAGCTGGGAGAGCGTCAGCGTGGCACGTTGAAGGTCGTCGGTTCGATCCCGACTAGCTCCACCATCTTGGTATTTACATTCATTGTAATACGAGTTAATTTAGAACATAAACTAAACTAAACTAAACTAAACCAAATTAAGTTGATTAAAAAATTACTACCCATAACATTTAGTGTTTTATTCATTGTCTCCTGTGGAGGCGGTGGCGGTGGAGGTGGAAACGGTGGTGATAGTGGTCCAACAACTCCACCTCC
>CACDVW010000010.1 GCA_902556355.1 uncultured SAR86 cluster bacterium | reverse complement strand
TGCTATTTTTTCTCAAGTATTTACAGGTTCTGCTGCAGTGGGTGGTTTTCTAGGAGCAAGCTTTGCTATGAGCTTAAAATATGGTGTTGCTAGGGGATTGTATTCAAATGAAGCAGGCCAAGGCTCGTCACCAATTGCTCATGCATCATCTAAAAATAAATCTATAGATCAAGGAGTTGTATCAATATTAGAACCATTCATTGATACTATTGTGGTATGTAGTGTTACAGCTTTAGTTATCTTATCAAGCGGAGTTTGGACACAAAAATTTGATACAACATTTGCTAAAACAGATATGGTCATTCTTGATGGTATTTATTCTGATGAAAAGAATACTGATGGTTCATATATCCACCCTGACCATATAAATCAATTAACAAGCTACGTTCAATCATTAGATTCAGATGTAAAAGAATATTCTGGAACCATTTATATTGAAGATGGAATGATAATTGATTCTGATATAACAGTTCTTCATTCCAGATCAATAGCTGAAGATATAAAGGTTATAAATAATGATAAGAACTTATATACAGGAACTCTGAACATAGTTGATGGAAAAATATCAGAACCGGTTATAGTTGAAGGAAAATCATTAGTCAGCTCTGCTGAATTAACTGCAAAAGCTTTCTCTCAAGGTGTTTTTGGAGAATATGGTGGAAAATTAGTTGCAATAGCACTCCTTTTATTTGCTTTTTCAACAGCAATAACCTGGTGCTATTACGGAGACAGATCAACTGCATATATCTTTGGTGAAAGAGGTGTATTTTGGTATAGGAACTTTTATGTCTTGTGTTTTATATTAGCAGCTGTAATTGATACAACAATTGTATGGAATATCGCATATGTTGTTGTTGCCTTAGTCTCCATACCTAATTTAATTGCTTTATTTGTTTTAAGAAATGAAATGAAAGATCTTACTAATGATTTTGTTAAAGAAAACTAATATAATTTGCTCGTAATTAATCATCACAAATAAAATGTATAAAAAATCCTTGCTTAACTTTTTGTTATTGGCATTGCTTGTCTCTTGTGGCGGAGGCGGTGGCGGCGGGCCCTCTGATGATGGAAGCTCAGGCGGTTCAGGCGGTTCAGGTGGTTCAGGTGGTTCAGGTGGTTCTACATCTATATATGATGTAAAAAAAGATTCATATTGCGCAACTCCAGTAAATGATTCTTCTTCTTACTGGATCGAAGAATTTGATTCAGATGTTTTAGATGAAAATATTTTTACTTATCAAGAATCAAATGGTTTCTGTGTAAATCCTGGTTGCCCAAACGGTGATGATGACTTTATACAAGGATGGGGTAATAATGAAGCTCAGTATTATACAAGTTGCAATGACGGATATTCAAAAAACTGTAATCAAGAAAATAATACAACTGAAAATGCTTTTATTGAAGACGGTCTTTTAAAAATACAACCAATTTTTAACGAAGCTAATCCATTGCCTGATCCATATTGTTCAGACAAGTCTTGTAATTACACTTGGGATTATACTTCAGCTCGTATAATGACATCTGGTAAAAAAATTATTTCACCTGGTACAGAGGTAACCGTTTGTTTTAAACATCCTGAGGGTATGGGTCATTGGCCAGCAATTTGGATGCTCCCTGAAGGATTTGTTGAAGGACAAAAACGATGGCCCGTTGATGGAGAAAATGATTTGGTTGAACATATGCAAAATCATCAAGCGTACGAGACACAATCAACAATTCATTTTGGGTCAAACGGTGCTAGAAATATTTATCAAATTAGGGGTGTTCCAGCAGATGTAGATTTTTACGATAAATTTCATTCTGTAACAATGAGATGGCAGACTGATAAAATCGAGTATTTTTTAGATACTCAAACAGATCCTTATTTTTCTATTGATAAAAATACTCAAACAGAATTCAATAATGATTATTGGCCTTTTAATAATGATTTCTATCTTATTTTAAATGTTGCAGTTGGAGGAAATGGAGGCGGTACTCCTGATCAAAGATATTATTGTAAAGATCAAGAATGCTCTAATCTATCTGATAAAGATAGAGGGCGTATGTTAATTGAGTATGTAGAGATTAAATCTATTGATTAGAAGATCTGTTTTTTTAGCTCATCAAACACATCCTCTAAAGAATAATTTTGATCTTTTAAAAGAACTATCAGATGAAAGAGTAAATCTGCAGATTCTTCTATTAATCTTCCGTCATTTGTAACTGCAGCTATTGATGTTTCACCTGCTTCTTCTGTAACTTTTTTAGCAATTTCTTTAACACCTTTATCTAGCAAAGATGCGACATATGAATTTTCTGAAGACTTACCTTTTCTTTCATCAATAACAGCTTCTAGTTCTGAAATTATTGAAAAAGAATGTTTTTTCTCTGATTTGAAGCATGAATAATTTTCTAGATGGCATGTTGGTCCTAATTGCTCTGCTTTAACCAGCAAAGCATCTTTATCACAATCAAATTCAATTGATTTTAGTAATAATTTATTTCCTGATGTTTCTCCTTTAGTCCAAAGCCTCTGTTTTGACCTGCTAAAAAATGTAATTTCTTCGGTTTTAAGTGTGTGTTGTAGCGAATCTTTATTCATATATCCAAGCATTAAAACATTAAAAGATATCGAATCTTGAATTATTGCTGGAATTAAACCTCTGTTATCATAGCTTAAATTTTCTATATCCATTTTTAGTACCTTATGTTTATTGAATTTTTTCTTAAAAAGTCTTTAAGTTCATTTATTTTAATTAAGTCTTTATGAAATACACTTGCAGCAAGAGCTCCACTAGATTCAGTCTTGGTGAGTACATCTTTAAAGTGACCTTTTGTTCCCGCTCCACCAGATGCTATCAATGGAACGTCACAATTTTTTAACATAATATTTAACTGATTGATATCATACCCATCTCTAACACCATCTTTGTTCATGCAATTTAAAACGATTTCTCCCGCACCAAGATTTTGGACTTGATCTATCCATTCTTTAGTTTCTATTTGTGTATTTTTTATAGTTTTTTCATCTCCAGTATTTGAATAGACAATATATTTGTTATCTGTATATCTAGAATCAATACCCACAACAACGCATTGACTCCCAAACTCATTTGCTAGCTCTTGTATTAAATTAGGGTTTGCTAGAGCTGGAGAATTTATTGAAATTTTATCTGCACCATTATTTAGAATATCTCTAGCATCTTTAAGATTTTTTATTCCACCTGCAACACAAAAAGGAATATTAATAAGTTCTGCAATCTGTTTTACCCATTCTTTAGAAACAATACCATCATAAGTACTTGCACCAATGTCATAAAAAACTAACTCATCAGCACCTTCTTCATTATATTTACTTGCCAAATCTAAAATCGATCCAACAATCTCATGATTTTTAAATTTTATACCTTTAACTACATATCCATTTTTAACATCTAAACATGGAATAATTCTTTTAGTTAACATTTAGCAAATCCTCAAGCGATATTTTATTTTCATATATAGCCTTACCTACAACGCATTCATTACATGATATTGATTTTAGGTTGAAAATATCATTTATAGATCCAATGCCGCCAGATGCTATTAAGTTTATATTTTTATAATTTAATAGATTTTTATATATATTAAGATTTGGACCTTGAAGTGTTCCATCAACAGAAATATCAGTAGCTAATATATTTTTAATCCATGGGTTTTCATTAATATAGTCAAACAAATTTATATTTGTATTATTTGTCCATCCATCTACTGAAAGAAGAGGGGAGTTTTTAACAATATTAAAGTCCAATCCAAATATAATGTTTTCAACATTAATATTTTCTTTTAGATCATTTCTAAATTTAATATCTTTAATAGCTGCTGTACCTACAATAACTCTTTTTACATTGTTAGATATAAGATCTTTCGCTTTATCAATCGTTCTTATACCGCCACCAACTTGGATTTCTAAATCTTCAGTATTTGCAATATCTTTAATAATTTTTAGGTTTTCATTGCCACCAGTTTTAGCAGCATTTAAATCAACTATATGAATAGTTTTAAAGCCTGCTTTTTTAAATATATTTACCTGTCTTAATGGATCATTATTATATTCAGTAACCTGAGAATAATTTCCTTTTAGCAACCTAACACATTTACCATTTAAGATATCAATAGCAGGAATTATTTTCATATTGAATTAATAAAATTTTTTAAAAACACTTCGCCTGCATTAGAAGATTTTTCTGGGTGGAATTGACATCCCAAAAGATTATCTTTTTTTATAATTGATGTGAATTGACTACCATATGAGGTATACCCAACTGTATAATCACTGTCTTTATTGAAATAACTGTTAGCAAAGTAATAGTAACCATCCAAAGTATTATCAACCTTACATTCGACTTTATTCCAGCCCATCTGAGGTACAGCAATAACATCTTTTTTATTAAATTTAGTTATATTTCCTTTAATCAAACCTAAGCACTTAGTATTATCTTCTTCAGAATAATCAAATAAAATTTGCATACCTATACAAATTCCAAGTACTGGTTTATTGGTTTCCTTAATAAAACTAACTAAATTTTTTTTTGATAATGTATCCATAACTTTTCCTGCAGAACCGACACCGGGTAATACCAATGCATCCATTTGTGAGAGTTCATCTATGGAATTAGAAATAAATGAATCTATATTCAATCTTTTAAAGGAATAATAGATTGAATTAAGATTTGCACCTCCGCAATCAACAATTCCAATTTTCATAGACTTCCTTTGGTTGATGCAATATTTGTATTATTTCTTTGTAAGGCTTTATTCAATGCTCTTGTAAAACTTTTAAAAGTTGCTTCAACAATGTGATGACTATTTTCTCCTTTAGTTTCTATATGGCATGTAAAATTAAGAGCATTTATAAAAGATATAAAAAAATGTTCAAACATCTCAGTTGGAAAATCACCAACATATTCTCTTAATTTAGATGTTCTCATTTTTAGAAGCGTCCTGGATGCCATATCAATACTTACATTTGAAATAGTTTCATCCATAACTAGTGATTCATTAGATGAATATCTTTCGATATTTTTTCTATCTCCTAGGGCAGATTTAAATGCTTCACCCAATGCTATAGCAACATCTTCTATAGTGTGATGTTGATCAATTTCCAAATCACCAAAAGATTTTATAGTGATATCAAATTGACCATGTTTTGCGAATTGCTCTAGCATATGATCAAAAAATTTAAGACCCGTATCCACATTGTAGTTACCTGTACCATCAATATTTAAATTTATAAATATACTAGTCTCTTTGGTAGTACGTTTTATAAAAGAAGTCCTAGGTAATAAGCCTGCATCATTGATAGCATAAATTTCTCTAACTTGTACTGCTTTTGTATGAGCATCTAAGCTTTCGGCTTCTGCAAGGGTCTTGACTGTTGGAGCAAGAGCAAGGAACCCCTCAGGAGTTGCAGTTTGGAAGGTAATAGTTTTACCAAAGTCTTTAACAGATAGTCCAGAATATGTTTTAGCAGCTTGTCCAGTTGGAAGTGTATGATTTGAACCAGAAGCATAGTCTCCAAATGACTCAGGTGAATATTTACCACAAAATACAGAACCTGCATTGTTAACGTATGGTGCAATTTTTACAAAATCATCATCGATTAATATTAAGTGCTCAGGTGCATTATCATTAATAAAATTTATTATTTCTTTATCATTTTGGGCTTTAACTAAATATGTATTGTTTATACTTTCATTGAGTATAGATTGTCTGCTCAAAGATTCTTTTTGATAGCTAATAATTGCTTTTATATTTTTAAGTAACTTTTTATTTTTTGAAATTAAAACTGCTTTGGCGTCAATACTGTGTTCAAGTTGTGAAAGCAAGTCAGAAGCTATGATGTCTGCTTTTTCTATATCGTCTGAAACAACATAAACTTCACTTGGCCCAGCTGGCATATCAATTGAGATATCTTTACTAACCTGTAATTTTGCTTCTGTAACATATTTATTACCAGGTCCAAATATCTTATAACATTTTGGAATAGACTCTGTTCCATATGCCATTGCAAAAATAGCTTGAGAACCACCAACTTTATATACATTTTTAATATTTAGTAACCCAGCAACCCATAATATAGTTGGATTTATTTTTCCATTAGTATCAGGAGGTGTGCAAATAACAATATTTGGACAACCAGCAATAATTGCTGGAATTGCCTGCATTAGAAGTGAGCTGAACAGTGGGGCAGTGCCACCAGGTATATATAACCCAACACTATCAATAGGCTTAAATTCTGACCATAAGGAGACACCTTTTGTGGTTTCTACTTTATTAATTGACAAGCCATCTAATTGTTTTTCGTGATACTTTTTAATATTTGAATATGCTGTGAGAATACTATTCTTTAATTGATCATCAATTAATTCTTCCGCTTTTTTAAATTCTGAATTACTAACCTTAAAAGATTTAATTTCCTTTTCTTTTAAGATTTTAGATATCTTTCTTAAACCATTGTCACCTTCATCGATAACAAGCTTTTTAAATTTATTAATGGTTGAAATATCTTTTGATGAAATTTTTGACTCAGTAAATTCTAAGATCTTAGATTTATTATTTAATAGTAATTCTTTCATATTAATTTAAGACTTTTTCAACAGGCATAACCAAAATAGAGGACGCTCCCTTAGCTTTTAGTTTTTCCATAGTTTCCCAAAATATTGGTTCTTGGCATAAAGCATGTATTGCAACTTTATTTTCATTTTCAAGAGGTATAACCGTTGGAGATTCTGATCCTGGCAATATCTTACAAATTTCTTTAACTTTTGAAGAGTCAGCATTCAGCATTACATACTTACTCTCAATAGCATTAACAACACCTTGCATTCTGCTAATAACTTTTTCAGCAATTTTTGATTTAGTAGTTGTTAGATTTTTATTTTTTATAAGGATAGCTTGTGATTCAAGGATGGTTTCAATTTCTTTTAAATTATTAGCTTCTAAAGTTGCACCAGACGAAACAAGATCACATATTAGATCAGACATTCCAATATATGGCGTAAGTTCGACTGACCCGTGAATATTAATAACAGAGGCATTAATATTTTTATCTTTTAAGTATTTTTTAACTGTATTCGGATATGAGGTAGCAATTTTCTTACCTTTAAATGATTTAATATTTATATTTTCTGGGCATGCAAAAGATAGCCTACACCTTGAAAATCCCAAATTAAGGACTTTATCAATATAAGTTCTTTTAAATAATGATTTTTCTAGTAATACGTTTTCACCGACTATAGCTAAATCAGCATCTCCATTTGAAACAAGAGAGGGTATGTCATCACTTCTTACAAAAAGAATATCAATAGGTAAATTATTTGATTTTGCTAATAAATTATCTCCTTTTGTTGAGAAATTAATACCAGACTTTTTAATCAAATCAATACTTTGATCAAACAGACGACCCTTTTTTTGAACAGCAATAGTTAATCTATTTTTCATTTATTTATCCTTTTAAGAATTCGTTTATATCCTTGATACGGCTCACTTGATAAAAATCTTGCTACTCTGGTTACAGTTGTTGTGCTGGTTTTTAATTTAGCCGCAATCTCTCTGTAAGATAAATTATCTTCATATAAAAGTTGTGCAACAGCCCAGCGCTCTTCTAATGCTTTTAATTCTGCTGGAGTACAAAGATCTTTTAAAAAATCATCTACTTCATTTTTACTTTTTAATAATAAAAATATTTCATTTAAGTTTTTCATGCGTGCTAGTGTATTACTATGCTAATACAAAGTAAAGTAAAAAAAGGCACTATTTAAAGTGCCTTTAATGATTAAGAATTAATCGTTAGGATTGAACCATAAAGGCAAAACAGCAATCAATAATCCTGAAATATAGAACATCCAGCCACCTAGTGAGGCAATCATATTTCCCTCAGCCTGTGCTGCAAGCCAAGCTTGTGAGCCAGCTCCAAGATCAATATCTCCATTAGCGACATCAAGTGCATTTAGTGCCATAGCATGGCCTTCAAAGGTTCCATTAATAAGACCAGCTAAATTTAGTCCTATTAAAAATACTGAAACAGCAAAAGCTGTTCCAATTAATTTAGCTAATGTATTTGCACCCTTATCTACCATCACACTGCTAAATCTAGCAGCAACCCAGACAGCAATTACAGTTGCAAGAAATATAGTTGCATTGGCTCCCCTAGAGTCAGCAAAAAGATTCCATAATTCAATTTCATAGGAAACGCTTGTAAATAAATCCATAATCTCCCCTCCCAAGGTATTTAATGAATATTTATTTATACTATCAAAACTTCTTAATTATCAAGTTCTTAATAAAATAAAATGTATATAAATTAAATATATTTATATTTATTTTTTTGATAACAGAGATACTATTTCAAGATGTTTTGTATTTGGAAATTGGTCAAAAAACTCTATGTTTTTAATTTTATACGATGAAAGATTTTTAATATCTCTAGAATATGTTTCATAGTTACATGAAACATAAATTATATTTTCAAATTTATTAATTAATTTAATAATATTTTCATCAAGTCCTGCTCTCGGTGGGTCAACTAAAACATGAGAAAAATTAAAATCAGAAATATTAATTCCTTTCATTCTTGTAAAAATTCTACCATCGAACAACTCAGAAACTTCTTCTGCTGAAAGCCTCGCATGAAAAATGTTTTTAATATTTTGCTCATTTATAGATTTTTTTAGGCATCTTATAGATTGACGATTACTCTCAGTTGCAAATATTTTGTTAAATAACTTTCTCATTGGAAGAGAAAATGTTCCAGATCCACAGTAGAGTTCTAGAAGATCTTTTGGATCTTTTATAAAACTCATTGCCTTTGCAACCATTTCAGGCATATGAAAATGGTTTGGTTGATAGAATGATTGATCAGTTTGATAAAGTATAGTTTCTAGATGCTCAATATTATCTTCCAGTAGGTCACTGTGAGTTGAATATAGATTATTTTTAGATCTGAGATTGATGCTAATATTTAAAATATTTGCGATTTTATCTGCTAAACCCTTAATTTCATCATCTAATAATTTGTGATAAACCAATGACACTAAAACTCTGTTTTTTCTATTTGATCTAAAGTTAATTTGGAATAATTTGGTTTTAAGAACATTCGATTTATTTATTTGATTTAAGAGATTTGGCATTAAAGCTTGTATAGATGGCCTAGCTACTGCAAAAGTTTCTAAATAAACTATCTCTCCTGAAGGGGAGTACATAGTATAAAAATTATTTTTATAACCAAATTCACATCTTGATCTATAGCCATAAGAAGGACTTAAATTAATTGCAATATTATTTTTATAATGTTCGTCTATTAATGATGTTGCTTTCTGAAATTTATTCATTTAATTGATAAAGAATCTTGTTATAAAAAATATTAGCCCTATAAATGTTATATTGATAAGAATAAATAAGATAATTATTTTTATTATTGAGAATTTTTTAATATCTTTTTCAAAGTCTTGCTTTGTTCTGATGCCCAATAATGAATCAATTATTCTTTTAAACCACATATATTTATGGAAAAAATTGTAAATATTACAGAATCAGCTGAAGAGTATTTAGCAAAACTTCTTCAAGATAAAAATGAACCTAATCTTGCTGTCAGAATTTTTATATCTGACCCTGGAACACCAAAAGCTGAGACATGTTTAGCTTATTGTAAACCAGAAGAGGCAGATAAAGATGATGTTGTTCTTAAGCTTGATAAGATTACTGTTCATGTAGAGGAAAGAAGTATTCCTTTTTTAGTAGATGCAGAAGTTAATTATGATAATGATACTTTTGGCGGTCAACTAACTATCAAAGCTCCAAATGCAAGATTACCCAATATATCTCCAGATAGTCCTCCTGAGGATAGGATTAACTATGTTATATATAATGAAATAAATCCAATGCTTGAGTCTCATGGGGGAGAAGTAAGTCTTGTTAAGTTTACTGACCAAGGTGAGGCCATCCTTCAATTTGGAGGAGGTTGCCAAGGATGCGGCATGGTAGATGTGACGCTTAAAGATGGAATTGAAAAAACGCTATTAGAACAAATACCGGAGTTAAAATCTGTTAAAGACTCAACAGATCATTCTATTGATGATAATGCCTATTATAAGTAGCTAGATTTCTTTTATTGATAGTATTAATCCAAACAATGGATGATCAAAATAATGTATTTCTTCATTAAATATTCTTCTTTGTTCATCAATAAAGATATTGATTTCATTAGATTTGGGTATATTTAATGAAGGTGCATTTTTACTACTATTTATATCTACATACTTGTTAGGTTTATTTAATTCAATTTTTAGATCATTTTTAAAATCTTTATTGTTCTCTTTATTAGCTTCTAATATTTTTTTTTCAAACTTAGCAATTTTATCTGTTGTAATATCAATAGAGTCATTACCTATAACACCTATATATGATTTTAGATCTGCATGAAGGAATCTACTTCTGTAAAATTTTAAATATAGTCCATATTCCTTTTGTTTATCTTCATAAAATAAGAATTGAGCATCATCCTTATAATCAATATTTTGTATCCATTTGAAACTATCTAATAACTCATAGTTACTATTGGTTTCTAATTTATTATTTATTTTTTTTAAAACTACTAAGTTGTCAGTTTTTCTATACCAAGTTTTTGGATTAGATACTTTTGAAATATCTTGGTCTTTTATTAAAACATTATTGCTTTTTTTTATTGGATTAAAATCCTTAAACAGCCTGTTAAAAAAATTATCTTTTGGTTTTGATTGATAGGCATTTTCATTAATCTGTAAGGTTGGTTTATAAAAAGATACTGTTTCAATTGAAGGTGTTGTAAATTCTTCATCAAAGTTTTCATCAGTCAAAACATTAGCATGTTTAAAAATTATTAGTTCTATTTCATATTCTTTTAAATCTAAATTTAATTCTGAATTTGCTGATAGAGAGCTTAAAAATAATGATACAAATAATAATTTAAATAATTTCATTTAATAACTTTATAACTGTTTTTCTTCTAAGGGATGAATTATCTTCATTTAACTCGATAATAAATTTATTCTCTTTATTAATAGAATAAATATTGGGCTTGTTTGTTACTAGAGTCAATATATTCTCAAAAACAGATTTATTAATATTTGCAGAGAGCAATAATGATGTTCTTGAGGAATTAGATTTAATATTTATAACGCCTGTATTTTTAATCATCACTAATATCTTAGAATCATCTATTAAGTTTTGAACTTCATTTGTAAATGAACCACATCTGTCTCTCAGATCTTCTGAAATATTATTAACATCATTAATAGAAGATGCATTATTAAGATTTTTATAAATTTTTAATCTTTCAACTGGGGAGGGCAGATAGGAGTCGTTAATATAAGATGAGTCATAAAAATTTATTTCTGTATTTATAAACTCTTTTTCATCATTAGTTTTAAAGGTATTTATTGCATTTTTTAACATTGATAAATATAAGCTCATACCAATAGTATTAATGTGGCCGCTTTGTTTTTCACCTAAGATTTCTCCACCGCCTCTAATTTCAAGATCCTCTTGAGCAATGAAAAATCCAGAACCTAAATTACAAAGTTTAATTATTGAATCTAATCTATTTTTTGCAATTTTAGATAATTCAGGTGAAGGAGTTAAAAAATAACAATAACCTTGTTTTGCAGATCTTCCAACTCTACCTCTTAGCTGATGAAGCTGTGATAATCCAAAATTTTGAGAATCTATTATTAACATTGTATTTGCATTTGGTATGTCTAAGCCCATTTCTACGATAGTTGTACAAATCAGAACATCCAGAGAGCCAGTATCAAAGCTTCTCATAACATTTGATATTTCATCTTTTTTTAATTTACCGTGCGCGATGTCGATTTTAATATCTGGTAATAGTTTGTTTAGTTGATTTTTAAGAGAATTCATTTTGTCTATATTGTTTTGCACTATAAAACATTGACCACCTCTTGATATTTCTCTTGAAATAGCCTCTTTAAAAAGCTGATGTGTTTCAATCTTAAGAAAAGATTTGATGCTCAATCTATTAGATGGTGGTGTGTGTAAAAAAGAGAATTCTTTTAAACCTGAAAAAATAAAATTCATTGTTCGAGGAATGGGTGTTGCTGATAAATAGAGTATGTGTATATTTTCTTGTTTGCTCTTAATAAGATCTTTTTGTCTGATTCCAAACTTATGTTCTTCATCTACAATCAAAATACCAGTATTTGAAAAATCAATACCGCAAGTAAATAATGCATGCGTACCAATAACTATATCAATGTTTTTATTATTAAACCCTTTTACATAATTATCTTTATTTTTTTTAGAAGTATGTCTATTAATTAGTTTTATAGATGCGCCTGTATTTTTAAATCTTTCTAAAAATGATTCATAGTGTTGTTCGCTCAGGACGGTGCTTGGACATAACAAAACTACTTGCTTATCTGAATTAATTGCCACAAAAGCAGATCTCATAGCAACTTCAGTTTTACCAAAACCAACATCTCCACATAAAACTCTATTCATAGGTTTAATTAAAGCTATATCCTTCTGAATTGCGCTAATTGCTTCTAATTGATCTGCAGTTTCTTTAAATGGAAAATCCTTATTAAAAATATTTAAATCTTCATCATTAGCTCTTAAAACAAACGCAGTAGATTCAAGTCTTCTTGATTCGATATCTAATATTTCAGCGGCATGATCATATGCTCTTTTTTGAGCTTTTTCTTTATTTTTTAGCCATTTATTAGATGATAGAGAATCAAGTTTTATATTTTCAGTTAAATCATTTTTGTGATATTTACTAATTAAGTCAACACTTCTAAGTGGCACATATAAAGCTTCATTTGAAGAATACATAATCTTCATATATTCATTAGAATTATTATTAGTTTCTACGACCTCTAAACCTTCATATATGCCAATACCATAATTCTCATGAACAACATAATCGCCATCACTAAATAGTTGATCTCTGCTTTGCGTTACTGATTTTCTTTCCTGAGTCTCTAGAAATATTAAGTTTGAATCTTGTTTGTATTCATTATGAAAAATAATAAGTTTTTCTTTTATATGAATAGGTCTAACAATATCAGAAATCATTAAATTTACTCCAAATGAAGCCTGAGATATATTTTTTATTTCTTTAATATTTGGCTTCAGTAGTTCAAATAATGTTTCGTATTCACTTTGAAGTGATGTAATTAAGACAATTTGATATTTTTCTAATTTGTTTTGACCAATATCGTTAACAAGCTCATTAATATTTTTATAATTAAAATCTTCATAAATATCAAAATCCCAGATACTTTTTTGTGGGAGTTTATTTTTAATAGTTTCTAACGAACAAAATAAATCACTAGGTGATAATAACGGTCTTTGTGAGTCAATATTCTCGTCATCAAATCTTTGTTGAATATAGTTATTGTATGAGTCTATTTCGTCATCAAAATTATCTAATACAATGAATGAATGACTATTAAATATTTCAAAAAAATTTGAAGTTTTTGAAAAAAATAATGGCAAGTAAATATCTGAACCTTCTGCTTTTCTAGAGGTATTTAAATTTTGAAATATTTCACAATGTCTTTCGTCATATTCTTGAAAATATTCTCTCCAATTATCTCGAAATATTTTTAAATTATGATCATCGAATGTATATAAAGAACTTTTAGATAGCCTAAAATTATTTGATTTTTCAACAGATGATTGTGTTTCAAGATCAAAGAATCTAACAGACTCAACTGAATCATCAAAAATCTCAATTCTCAAGGGATTTCTATATATAGGAGTATAGATATCTATAATTCCTCCTCTAAGTGAATACTGATTAATACCTTCAATTTTGTTTACCTTTTCGTAATTTAAAGAAATAAGAATTTTTTCAAGCTTATTTAACGATAAAGAATCACCTAAATTAAAAGTTTCTTTTGATTGAAAAAAATCTTTTGTAGGGTATAGCTCAAATAAACTCTTTATTGTTGTAATAATAATTTTCTTTTCTTTATCTAATGTATTAAGGATTGAGAAACGATCGCTTAAAATATTATCAGGTGCAGAAAAATGGTCGTAAGGTAGTATTTCATTTTCTGGAAAATAATTAATACTCTCTGAATTTAAATATAAAGACAGTTCATTATTTATGAGTCTAGCTTCCTTATTATCTTTAACAACAACACATAAAGAAACATCAGAATCATGATATTTATTAATCAATTGATGTGCGAATCTATGGTCGTTATTTTTATGCATTTAATGGTAAATTTTTTACAAATACTTGTATAATGTTGTGCGTATTCTATCAACTCAATAATAATATAGGTAATTATGGACATTAATTTTTCAAAAGAAGATTTAGCTTTTAGAGATGAACTAAGAGAATGGCTGGCAAATGACTATCCAAAGCATGTTAAAGATAAAATGGATAAAGGTGAACACCTTACTAGACAAGACATGGTTGATTATCATAAAGCATTATCTGCAAAAGGGTGGATGGGTTATAACTGGCCTGTTGAATATGGTGGAACTGGTTGGAGTGCAACTCAACTGTATTTGTTTAATAAAGAGTTCGGAATGGCAGGGTGTCCGCCGCTATTAGCTTTTGGTGTAAGCATGGTTGCGCCTGTTATTTGGACATTTGGAAACGAAGAACAAAAGAAAAGGTTCTTACCTGATATTTTAGATTTCAATACTTGGTGGTGTCAGGGTTATTCTGAACCAGGTTCCGGTTCTGATTTAGCATCACTCAAAACAAAAGCTGTCAAAGATGGTGATCATTATGTAGTTAATGGTTCCAAGACATGGACGACTTTAGCTCAAAATGCTGATTGGATCTTTTTACTAGTTAGAACTGATTCTTCTGGTAAGAAACAAGAAGGCATATCGTTCCTTTTAGTTGATATGAAAACTCCTGGTATAGAAGTTAAACCGATAATAACTATTGATGGTGATCACGAAGTTAACTCTGTATTTTTCACAGATGTAAAAGTTCCAGTAGAGAACTTAGTTGGTGAAGAGGGTAAAGGTTGGACATACGCTAAATTCTTACTTGCTCATGAAAGATTTGGTATAGCTGCTGTTGGAGCTTCTATGAGAGCTCTAAATCAGTTAAAAGAAGTTGTTTCTGAGTTAAATAATTCAGATTTAGATAAGAAAGTTGCTGAAATGGAAATTGCTATATCTGCTCTAGAAATGACAGAATTACGATTGCTATCAGATCTTGAAAATGGTGGTCATCCAGGCGCTGAATCATCTATCTTAAAAATTAAAGGCACAGAAATACAACAAGGCCTTACTGAGCTTTTTGTTGAAGCAGCAGGTGAATATGCATTAATGTATCCCGGAGCAGGAGGCTACGGATCAAACGATAAACCATCTGGCCCTGAGCATGCAGCTGTTTCGTTAGAAAGATTCTTGAACTTCAGAAAAACATCTATTTATGGTGGAAGTAACGAAATCCAAAAAAATATTATTTCGAAATTTGTACTAGGGGTATAAACATGAATTTAAGTTATACAGAAGAGCAAGTAATGCTCAGAGAACAGATTCAGAAATTTTGTGAAACAGAATACGATTTTTATAAAAGAGAAGAAGTTGTGAAATCAGAGGATGATTTTGATGCAAATGCTTGGTCATTATTTGCAGAACAAGGTTGGTTATCAATGCCATTTTCAGAAGAATCAGGTGGTTTTGGTTTTGGCCCAGTAGAGCTTTCTATTTTATTCGAAGAGTTTGGAAAATCACTCGTGATAGAACCATATTTATCTAATGTTGTTTTAGCTGGTTCTGTTTTAGATAAATCTAACTTTGAAGGTAAAGTTGAGCTTATAGAAAATATTTGTTCAGGATCTATGCATGTATCGCTTGCATATGCTGAGGCAGCTCATTCTTATGAATACTTAAAACCTGATACTAATGTATCTGATAGTAAGCTCAATGGCACTAAAACACTTGTATTAAATGGTAAAAATGCGTCTAAGCTAATTGTTTCATGTGTTATGAATGAAGAATTGTCTTTGGTGCTAGTCGATACAACTGCTGATGGTGTTTCTTTTAATACTTTTAGAACTATTGATGAAAAGACATGTGCTGAATTTACCTTTGAAAATGTATCTATTCAGGATTCAGATATTATTGCTTCTGGTGACGAGGCAAAAAATCTACTAACTGAAACCATTAACCTTGCAACTTTATGCATTAGTGCTGAAGCTGTTGGTTGCATGGTTTCTTGTTATAACAAGACAGTACAATACACAAAAGAACGAGAGCAATTTGATCAGCCAATATCAAATTTTCAAGTTCTACAACACCGCATGGTAGACATGTTTATTGACAGTGAGCTTGCCAAATCACTTTTATTTAAAGCGATGTTAGAAGTTGATGCTGATTCTGAAGATAAGTTTAAACATGTTTCTGCTTTAAAAGCTCATGTTGGGAAATTTGGTAAGCTATCTGCTCAAAACGCTGTTCAACTTCATGGAGGTATGGGCGTTAGTGAAGAAATGATGATTGGCCATTATTTAAAAAAGATGGTTGCTATTGATGCTATGTTTGGTAACGCTGATTTCCATCTAAAATCATTCTCTAAATAAATGATTTTTATTTAAACTTTTATCGATTAAAATAATTCTTTAATGTAAATTTTTTACAGAATTATGGATGATAAAAGAGATTTAAGTTTTCAATCAACAAAACGTCAGAATCGTATATTACCTGAAGATTCATTTGGGGATTGGAAGTGGAGAGAAGGTCTCTCTGAATTAATGGTCCCAATTATAGGTGGACTATATCGCGATGGTATTAATATTCTTATATATGGAAAATCTCTTGTTAATCAGTCTCCTGTAGAAATTATGAGAGCTCATAGATTTGCCCGCCAAGCAGACGACAATGAGTTAAGCGAATTAGAAACATTTCCAATACTTCAATACATTGATACTCTAAATTTAGCTGACTGCGAGATAGATATTGGTGAATTAGCAATTAAATTCCCAAATTTTAGTCAACTAAAAAATGATACTTCTGGTTTAAGCGAATATATAAATGCTGAACTTGCTGATGTAATAGATGTTAAATCAGCTAGACCTAAATTGCCTAAAGATATTGTTTTATATGGCTTTGGTAGAATTGGTCGTCTTGTAACAAGAATGATGATCCAAAATACTGGTCCTGGTAATTACTATAGATTAAGAGCAGTAGTTATAAGAAAAGCTGGTGACGATGATATATACAAAAGAGCAAGTTTATTAACAAGAGATTCTGTTCATGGTTCATTTGATGGCACAGTAAGAGTTGATGAAGAAAAATCTTTACTTGTTATCAATGGAAATCCTGTAAAAATTATCTATGCTTCAGGTCCGGATGATGTCAAATATGCAGACCATGGTATTCATGACCCGCTTGTCATAGATAACACAGGTGTATGGAGAGATGAAGATGGTCTTTCCAAGCATATTAATTCAGGAGCCTCAAAGACAATTCTTACAGCTCCAGGCAAGGGAAATATTAAAAATATTGTTTACGGAGTTAATGATTCGATTTTAGAAGATATAGATAATATTATCTCAGCTGCTTCATGTACAACTAATGCAATCGTTCCTGTTTTAAAAGTTATCAATGATCAGTATGGTGTAGATGGTGGACATATTGAAACTGTTCACTCATATACTAATGATCAGAACTTGATTGATAACTTTCATAAAGGTGACAGAAGGGGCCGCGGAGCTCCATTGAATATGGTAATAACCACAACCGGTGCTGTAAAAGCTGTTGCCAAAGCTATACCTGAATTAGAGGGCAAATTAACAGGAAATGCAATTAGAGTACCTACTCCGAATGTAAGTTTAGCAATACTTTCATTGGTTTTAGATGAAGAAGTTGTTAGAGAAGATTTTAATGATTACTTAAAATCAATGGCGTTTCATTCAAAATATAGAGAAATCATTGGCTTTGTTAATTCACCTGAGATTGTGTCATCAGACTTTTATTCAAGTCCTTTTGCTTCAATTATTGACTCTCAAGCAACAATAACAAGCGGCAAAAGAGTTACTTTATATTGTTGGTACGATAATGAGTATGGATACTCTAAACAAGTTATTAATTTAGCTAAAAAAGTTGCTGGAATCTCGTTAAAAAGATTTCCTAAACCAATTCAATAAAACGCTAGAATCAAGGGCTCTTTACATTTATAATCATCACGTTTTCGATGGATTTATATATACTTAGGCTAAGCACACGTGATAAAAATTTCTAAAGGTCTAGATTTACCAATTTCAGGTATTCCTGACCCCGTAATTACAGATACTCCTAAAGTTACATCTGTATCTCTATTGGGCAATGATTTTATTGGCATGAAGCCAACAATGCTTGTCAAATTAGGTGACTCTGTAAAAAGAGGAACTAAAATTTTTGAAGATAAAAAAAATCCAGGTGTTTTCTTTACATCTCCAGCAGGAGGAGTTGTTAAGGAAGTTAGCAGAGGGGATAAAAGAAAGTTTTTATCAATTGATATTGAGATTTCTGATAACGAAGAGTATGTCCATTTTGATACTAGCAATGTTAAATCACTATTAGTTGAGTCAGGTCTGTGGAATGCTTTTAGGTCTAGACCATTTAACAGAACACCAGGGATAGAGGCAAACCCCGATGCATTATTTATTAATGCTTGTGACACTAATCCGCTTGCTATAGATCCTCATTATATAATTCAAGATGATCTGAAATACTTCAATCTAGCATTAAAAGTATTATCCGAATCTTTTTCATGTCCTGTTCATTGTTGTTATCAAAATTCTGATTTTGATACTTCAATTGATAATGTTTATTATCATCAATTTTCTGGCCCTCATCCAGCTGGTCTATCCAGCACACACATTAATAAAATATATCCTGTTAATTTAAAAAGAGTAGCATGGACCATTGGATTCCAAGACTTAATCTCTATTGGATATCTTCTTGAGCATAATTCATTGAGAACACATAAGACAATTGCGCTTGGTGGCCCATCTGTATTTAATCCATCATTAATTAAAGCTAGGATTTCAGGAAATATTGATGAAATTACTGCAGGTAAAATTGAATCTGGATCTAGAATTATTTCAGGTTCAGTTCTTTATGGTCACGCATCTGAGGGTGTAATGAATTATCTAGGTTTTTATGACTCTCTTATTTCTGCAATTCCTGACGAAGCTAATGATATATTTTTAAATTGGTTAATGCCTGGCTCACACTTACATTCAAAATTAAATGTTTTTATTTCTTCATTGTTAAAGCCTTCTAAGTTTATATTTAATACCTCAGTGAATGGTGGTGATAGAGCTATAGTTCCAGTTGGATCGTATGATGAAGTCCTTCCTATGGACATATTAGTTCCGCAATTATTAAAAGCATTGGTAGTTGGTGATAGAGAACAAGCTGTTGATTTAGGAATGCTAGAACTAGCACCTGAAGATTTAGCTATATGCTCTTACATCTGTCCTAGTAAGTATGACTATTGTTCAATACTAGCTAATAATTTAAATGATCTATATTTAGAACAATGAAAGGTTTAAGAAGTTACATAAATTCTATCAAACCAAATTTTGTTGGTGAGGGTAAATATTCAAAATGGTTCCCATTATTTGATGCTGTAGAAAATTTTGTATTTTCAACACAAACAAAAACCTCAAATCCAGTTCATGTTCGTGATGGTGTTGATATCCAAAAAATTATGGTAATCGTATGGTTATCTACTTTTCCAGCAATGTTTTTTGGTATGTATAATCTTGGTGCTCATTCACTTGAATATTTAGAATCAATTAATCAATTAAATACAGGTGATTGGCATCATTATCTAGTAAGTTTAGTGGGTTACGAATCATCAAGCTTTATTTCAAAGCTATGGTTTGGCGCATGCTATTTTATGCCTATCTACATAACCGTATTTGTGGTTGGAATTGGTTGGGAAACTTTATTTGCAGTCGTTAGAAAACATGAAATAAATGAGGGAGCTTTTGTTTCTACTGTCTTATTTTCATTAAGTTGTCCGCCTGATTTACCATTGTGGCAAGCAGCCCTTGGTATCACATTTGGATTAGTAATTGGTAAAGAGATATTTGGCGGAACTGGTAAAAACTTCCTTAATCCGGCATTAACAGGAAGAGCGTTCTTATATTTTGCCTATCCTTCACAAATATCAGGAGATAAAGTCTGGATTGCAGGTTTGGCTGATAATAACATTGTTCCAGAGGGCTATAGTGGAGCAACAGCATTAGGAGTAGCAGCAGAAAGTGGTATGGCTGGTATTAATCAAAACTTTACTTGGATGGATGCATTTCTAGGATATATACCAGGTTCAATAGGTGAAACCTCAATAATAGCTATTGGTCTAGGATTAATAATTCTTCTAGCTACAAAAGTAGCATCTTGGAGAATAGTTGTTGCAACTATGTTAGGAATGATATTTATGTCTGGAATCCTAAATATAGTGGGTTCTGATACCAATCCTATGTTTGCAATTCCTTGGTATTGGCATTTAGTCATAGGAAGTTTTGCATTTGGCTTAGTTTTTATGGCAACAGAACCTGTTTCTGGTTCCGGAACTAATACCGGAAGATGGATTTATGGGTTTATAATAGGTGTCACGGTTGTATTAATAAGGGTTATTAATCCAGCGTTTCCTGAAGGCATGATGTTAGCAATTCTTTTTGCTAATTTACTGGCTCCAGTAATTGATCATATGGTTATGGTTTCAAATATAAACAGAAGAAAGGCTTTGGCGCAATGAATGATTCAATAGTAAAAACTTTAGGTGTTGCATTTGCAATATGCTTAATTTGTTCTTTCGTTGTATCTTCCACTGCTGTAAGTCTGCGGGATATGCAAAATGAGAACAAAGCCAATGATAAAAGGATGAAAATTCTTCAAGCGGCTGGTATTTTTGATCCTTCTAAAGACATTAAAGAACAATTTGAGACCCTTGAGCCCAAATATATTGATTTTAATTCAGGTAAACTTTTAACTGGCTCATCTTTAGAAGAATTTTTATCTGAGCATAAAGGTGATTACGATCAAATTGCTGCAACAAGAGACAGCAACTATTCTAAATCTCTTTCAACTTCAGAAGACATTGCTATTATTAAAAATAGAGAAAATGTTGGTAAATTCTATTTATTGCGAAATGAAGATAACTCTATTAACAAAGTAATACTTCCTGTTAGAGGTTACGGTTTATGGGGAACTTTATTCGGTTACATTTCTATTGAAAATGATTTTAATACAGTTGCTGGTCTTGAATTTTATGAACATAAAGAGACTCCAGGTCTTGGTGCTGAAGTTGATAATCCAAAATGGAAAGCACTATGGCCAGGCAAACAACTTTATAGAGATAATGAGGTTGTATTAGAGGTTATTAAAGGGAAGGTTCCTGAAGATGACTCCAATCTAGCATATAAAGTCGATGGACTTTCTGGCGCCACTATTACAAGTAGGGGTGTAAGCAATATGATTAAATATTGGTTTAGTGATTCTGGTTATGCAAATTTATTTAGTGAATTAGATTATGAATCTTAATAGATATAAAGAAGCTTTATTTAAACCACTTATCGATGAGAATCCAATAACTCTTCAGATTTTAGGCATATGCTCTGCTTTGGCTGTTACAAATAATTTAACAGTTACTTTGGTAATGTGCGTTGCTTTAACAAGTGTTTGTGCATTTTCAAATTTATTTATATCTTTAATAAGAAATCATATTCCCAGCAGTATTAGAATAATCGTTCAAATGACTATTATCGCATCGCTAGTTATTGTTGTTGATGAATTATTAAAAGCATATGACTATGAAACTAGCAAAAAGTTGTCAGTTTTTGTCGGTCTTATAATTACTAATTGTATTGTAATGGGACGAGCTGAAGCCTTCGCCATGAAAGAGAAGCCTTTACTTAGTTTCTTTGACGGTCTTGGGAATGGACTTGGATATAGTGTTATTTTAATTGGTGTTGCTACCATTAGAGAGCTTTTTGGAGCTGGAACATTAATGGGTCATGAAATACTTCCTCTAGTATCGAATGGTGGTTGGTATATGGCTAATAATCTTCTGTTATTACCACCTAGTTCATTTATTATTATTGGTTTATTTATATGGGCTATAAGATCATACAAACCATCACAGGTTGAAGAGGATGATTTTGCTTTATCAAAACATCAAACTAGCGAAGATTTAACTAAAAGAGAATTAAATGTTTGAACATTATTTAAATATATTTATCACAACAGTATTCATTGAGAATATTGCTCTTTCCGTATTCCTTGGTATGTGTACATTTTTAGCTATTTCAAAAAAAATTGATGCAGCTATAGGGTTGGGAATTGCTGTTATAGTAGTTTGTTTGATAACAGTGCCTCTCAATAATCTGATATTTAACTATGTACTTAGGGATGGTGCTTTAGCTTGGGCAGGCCTACCTGATACAAATTTAGAATTCGTAGAACTTATTAGTTACATAGGAGTTATTGCAGCAGCTGTTCAAATATTAGAGATGTTTTTAGATAAATATGTGCCAGCTTTATATAATGCCTTAGGCGTATTTCTACCGCTAATTACTGTTAATTGCGCTATTCTAGGGGCCTCTTTATTCATGGTTGAAAAAGATCTTATGTTTGGTGAAAGTGTTGTATATGGTCTTGGTGCTGGTTTTGGTTGGGCAATGGCAATTGTTATTCTTGCTGGAATAAGAGAAAAGCTTAAATATTCTGATATTCCTGAAGGTTTAAAAGGTTTAGGTGCTACCTTTATCATTGTTGGACTAATGAGTTTTGGTTTCATGTCATTTGGAGGTATATCTCTATAAAAGAGAAATGAATTATGCAGATTGATTTAATACTTGGAGTTTTAGCTTTTTCAGGAATAGTTTTAACATTAGTTATAGTAATTATTGGTGCTAGATCAAAACTTGTCTCAACTGGTGATGTTTCAATAGAAATTAATGGTGATTCTTCAAACCCTTTAGTTGTTCCCGCTGGTTCAAAATTACTTCAAACACTTGCTGACAATAAGATATTTCTATCATCTGCATGTGGTGGCGGCGGTACATGCAGTCAATGTAAATGTGTTGTTCTAGATGGAGGTGGTTCAATCCTTCCAACTGAAGAGTCACATTTTAATTCACGCGAAAAAAATGATGGTTGGAGACTTTCTTGCCAAGTTCCTGTTAAAAGTGACATGAAAATTGAAGTCCCTGAAGAAATATTTGGTGTTAAAGAGTGGGAGTGCGAAGTTATATCAAATGATAATGTTGCTACATTTATTAAAGAATTAGTTTTAAAGCTTCCAGAAGGAGAGAATGTAGATTTTAGAGCTGGTGGATATGTACAGCTTGAAGCACCTGCATATGATATAGATTATAAATCTTTTGATATTCAAGAAGAGTACCATACTGATTGGGATAAATTTAAGATTTGGGATAACAGATCAATAAATACCGAACCAGTTATTAGAGCTTATTCAATGGCTAATTATCCTGAGGAAAAGGGTATTATTAAATTTAATATTCGAATAGCATCTCCACCTCCAGGAACTGACTTTCCTCCTGGGATAATGTCATCATGGACATTCAACTTAAAACCAGGTGATAAGGTAAAAGTTTTTGGTCCTTTTGGTGAATTTTTTGCAAAGGAAACAACTAATGAAATGGTATTTGTAGGTGGTGGAGCTGGTATGGCGCCAATGCGTTCACATATATTTGATCAATTGCTTAGAATTAATACAGATAGAAAAATAACATTTTGGTATGGTGCCAGGAGTTTAAAAGAAATGTTCTATGTTGATGAATTTAATGCATTAGCAGAAAAATATGATAATTTTGAATGGCATGTTGCCTTATCTGACCCTCAACCTGAGGATGATTGGGATGGTGATACAGGTTTTATACATAATGTTTTATATGAAAATTATCTAAAACAGCATGAAGCACCAGAGGATTGTGAATACTATATGTGTGGACCTCCAATGATGAATAAGGCTGTCATTGATCTTCTTACCAATATTGGTGTTGAGCCTGAGAATATTGCCTTAGATGATTTTGGTGGCTAATCTAGTTTGATTTCGAGAAAATTTTTTTCTAAATTACTTGCATTAATAGTAGGCTGTATATGTGTTTATATTGCTTATTCATCTAATAATAGTAATACATACACAATTAACGGCTATGCATACGGTACTTACTGGTCAGTTACGTCCACAGAATTTATTGCTGACCATCATGAAAAGAATATTAAAAAAATTATTAACAAAGTTGATCTTGTTGCCTCGAATTATAAACCTAATTCAGAAATAGCCTTATTGAATCAAAAACCACTAGAAACACCCATAACAATAAGTTCTGATTTGTATAATATTTTAGAAATTGCAAAAGATATTCATAATATTTCTGATGGTTTCTATGACATCACCTTAGGTAAAGTCTCAAGTGAGTTAGGATTCGCACCGTCATTTAATCAAGATTTAAAGCAAGATTTATTATCCGGTTATTTATTGCTAGATAACTATACAATTATTAAATCATCTAATAATTGGTTTGATTTATCTTCAATTGCTAAAGGCTATGCTGTTCAGCTCATACACGAATATTTATTACAAAATAATCTACCTAATCATCTTATTGATATTGGAGGCGAATTAATAATTAATGGTTCTAACAACGAACTACCATGGAAAGTTGGAATACAAAATCCAGCTGCTCTATCAGATAATGCAATTTATATCATTGAAAATAAAAATAATTTTTTATCCATAGCAACTTCAGGTGAGTATAGGAATTACAAAATTAACTCAGATAATGAAAAAATTTCTCATACTTTAAATCCAAAAACACTATCATCAATTAAATCCAACGCTTTATCGGTAACAGTTGCCCATCAGACTTCTGCTACCTATGCAGATGCTCTAGCTACAGCATTTAATGCCATTGGTTACCCAGAGTCTCTTAACTACGCTAACAAGCATAATATAGCCTTAATGTTGGTGGTTGAGTTAGATAATGAATTTAAATTAATGTTTTCTAATGAATGGTATAATCTCGGATTATGAGTACATTTTTAGCAACATTTATAGTCATTGCTGTTGCATTTTCAGCACTCGCTATTGGATTAATATTGAGGAATAAACCCATAGAAGGTTCATGCGGTGGTGTTATGACATCAGAAGATGGTACATGCTCTATATGTGGTAAAACAGAAATGAACTCCTGTACTAGAACTGATTCATAGTATTATCTTTACCGGCTGCTTTTAATGCTGCGTCACCTGCAAAATACTCCTTATGATCATCACCCATATCTGAGCCAGACATATTTTGATGTTTCACACATGCAATACCTTCTCTAATTTCTTTTCTCTGAACATTTGCTACGTATCCCAACATTCCTTGATCTCCAAAATATTCTTTAGCTAAATTATCTGTAGACAAAGCAGCGGTATGGTAGGTGGGGAGGGTTATAAGGTGATGAAAAATTCCTGCCTCTCTAGCAGCATCTTCTTGGAATGTTCTTATCTTATTATCTGCTTCTATACCTAATTCTGAATTATCATAAGCTTCATTCATCAAGTCATCTCTATTATATGCTGACATATCCTTTCCATCATTTTCCATTGCATCAAATATTTGTTGTCTAAAATTTAAAGTCCAGTTAAAAGATGGACTATTGTTATAGACAAGTTTTGCATTTGGAACTACTTTTCTAATTTCATCCATCATTGCACCAATTTGTCCAATATGAGGTTTTTCAGTTTCAATCCATATTAAATCTGCACCATTTTGAAGACTTGTAATTGAATCCAAAATACATCTTGCTTCTCCAGTACCTTTTTTAAACTGATATAAATTGCTAGGAAGTCTTTTTGGACGTAATAAATAACCATCTTTGTTAATCATCACATCACCATGTTTCATATCTTCTTGTGCAACTTCTTCCATATCTAAGAAGGAATTATATTGATCACCAAGATCACCTTTTTCATTTGTTATAGCAATTTGTTTAGTAAGGCCGGCACCTAAAGAATCAGTTCTAGCTACAATAATACCTTCATCAACACCTAATTCTAAAAAAGCATATCTGACAGCATTAATTTTTGCTAAAAAATCTGCATGTGGAACAGTAACTTTTCCGTCTTGGTGTCCGCATTGTTTTTCATCAGAAACTTGATTTTCAATTTGTATGGCACATGCACCTGCTTCAATCATTTGTTTAGCCATCAAGTATGTAGCTTCTTCGTTTCCAAAACCCGCATCAATGTCTGCAATTATCGGGACAACATGTGTTTCAAAATTATCAATTTTTTCTTGTATTACTTGTTTATCAGAATCATTTGCATTGTCTAATTTTCTGTATAAATCTCCTAATTCCCTTGCATCAGCCTGTCTTAGAAATGTATAAAGCTCTTCAATAAGATTAGCAACCGAAGTTTTTTCATGCATTGATTGGTCAGGAAGTGGTCCAAAATCCGATCTTAATGCTGCTATCATCCAACCTGATAGATATAAGTATTTTTTATTAGTGGTTTTAAAATGTTTTTTTATTGAAATTAGCTTTTGTTGACCAATAAAACCATGCCAACAACCAAGAGACTGTGTATATTTTGATGAATCTGCATCGTATTCTTCCATATCTTTACGCATAATAGATGCTGTATATTTTGCAATATCTAAACCAGTCTTAAAGCGGTTTTGTTTTCTCATTCTTGTGACATATTCTGGACTGATAGAACTCCAATCAGATGAAGATATTGATTCTATATCCATAACATTATTTTTTATTTCTTCGTGTTTTGACATGGTATTTCCCTATTACCTCTTAAGTTATGTAGTGTAGTAGATAATAATAGGTTTTTTATGTCAACATTATCTAAAGAATGTTGATTTAAATGTATTTATTGGGATATTTATGTGTAGCTTTACTACAAAATCTAGCTAATATGAGGATTTAGCTATTTCTCTTGCTTTTCCAATATAGAGGTTGGGTTTTAAATTAAGTAGTTTTTCTTTTGAATCTTCGCTAATTGAAAGAGATTTTATAAAAGAAATATATGTTTCTTGATCTAATTTTGAACCTCTAGATAATTTTTTTAGTTGTTCATAAGCATCTGGAATTCCTTCATATCGCATTAATGTTTGTACTGCTTCAGTTAACACTTCCCAATTATCATTAAGTTCATTTTGTATTTGGATTTTATTAGGAGTTATTTTACTTAGCCCATTAATTGCAGATTTTATAGCTAAAGCTGAATAACCAAATCCTAAACCCACGTTTCTTAAAACAGTTGAATCTGATAGGTCCCTTTGATGTCTTGATTTTGTAAGTTTGTTCGCAAAAAACTCTAATAGTGCAGAAGAGATTCCAAAATTTCCTTCAGCATTCTCAAAATCTATTGGATTTACTTTATGAGGCATTGTTGAAGATCCAACTTCATTTTTTAAAAGTTTCAGTGCAAAAATATCATTTGATATATATATCCATGCATCCTGGCAAAGATCTATGAGTATATTGTTAATTCTTACCATAGAGTGACATATCTCAGCTATCCAATCATGTGGCTCAATCTGAGTAGTATATGGATTTTGTTCAACAGCAAATTGCTTAATAAACTTTTTATTAATATGCGACCATTTAACTTTATTATCTACAATATCAAAAGTATGATAATTTCCTGTTGCACCACTAAATTTTGCCATCGGTTTAACTGATTTTAAAATTGATATTTCTCTATCTAGTCGCGATGCAAAAACTTTAAATTCTTTACCTAATGTTGAAGGTGATGCAGGTTGGCCATGAGTTCTTGCTAAAAAAGCTACATTAGACCATTTTTTTGAATATGAATTTAATACTTTATTTAGTCTAGTGATTTCATTTACATATATGGATATTCCTTTTTTTATCATCACCGCATAACTAAGAGAATTCACATCTTCACTTGTTAATCCAAAATGAATTAAATGAATATATGAAGAAAGGACTTTATCTTTTTTGAAATAATCTCTAATAAAATATTCGACTGCTTTAACATCATGATTTGTTGTGGCTTCAATTTTTTTTATTTTTAATACTGATTTATTATCAAATTTATTTTTAAAGTTAATTATTTTTTCTATAGAATTTTTTGATAAAGGTTTGAATGTTTTTGGAAGCTTATTACATAAAAACAAAATCCATTCTATTTCTATTTCAAATCTAATTTTTATTAATGCAGATTCGCTGAAATTTTCTCTAAAATTAGATATTTTATTTGCGTACCTACTATCTAGTGGTGAAATATTGTTGTGATCAAATTTCATATTTTAATCTTGTATTTGAAAGTAAGAATTATATATTAAAAAGTCTTACAAATAACTCCGCCACCCAGACATATTTCACTATCATAAAATACTGCTGATTGTCCCGGTGCAATTGCTCTAATTGGTTCAGAGAATGTAACTTTAGTTTCATTAGATAATTTTTCGATAAAACACTTAACAGGAGTGTGTTGGTGTCTTACCTGAACTGAACAATTAATTGGATATTGATAATTTATATCATTTATAAAGTTTATATCTTCAACATAAAGACCTTTATTCATTAGTAATTCATTGTCGCCACCTTGACATACATATATCTCATTATTTGGAATATCTTTTTTATAAACATACCATGGTAGTTCTTCTTTGCCTTTGACACCTCCAATCATAAGACCCTGTCTTTGACCTTGGGTGTACAAAATTGCACCTTGGTGTTGGCCAATTACATTATTATTTTCATCTTTTATATTTCCCTTTTTAAATTCTATAAATCTGTTTAAAAAATCTTTAAGGTTTTTCTCACCTACAAAACATATACCAACAGAATCTTTTTTATTAGCCGTAACTAAATTATTTTTTAACGCTATTTCTCTTACTTCTGATTTCATTAAATTTTCTAAAGGGAAGAGGCATTTCGAAAATTCTTTTTCAGAAACCTCATGTAGAAAATAAGTTTGATCTTTATTTATATCTTTTGCTCTAGCAAGGTGATACTTACCGTCTTTATTTATAATCTTTGCATAATGACCTGTAGCAATATAATCAGCACCTATTTTAAATGAGTAGTCTAAAAATGATTTAAATTTTATTTCTCTATTACACAATACATCTGGATTAGGTGTTCTACCTTTTTCATGCTCGCTTAAAAAATTAGTAAATACTCTATCCCAATATTCATCTGAAAAATTTGCTTTATATAATGGTATGTCCAATTTATCGCAGACATCAGAAGCATCCTTAAAATCTATCTCTGATGTACAAACTTCACCTGGTTCTGATTGCCAGTTTTTCATAAACAAAGCTTTAACATCATATCCCGCTTCTTTTAACAAATAAGCAGAGACAGATGAGTCAACACCTCCCGAAAGTCCTACAACAACAGTTTTTTTAGCCATATTCTTTATTTTAATGCATATTATATTGCATTAATTGATAGTATAATAATGCCCATTTTCAAGCTATTTAATCTTACTATAGGGAACGGTAAATAAATGAAATTCAATAAAATCAAAGAACCAACTTCAGGAGAAAAAATTTCTTACATTGATGGTGTATTAAATGTGCCAGACAATCCAATTATTCCTTATATCGAAGGTGATGGTATTGGTGTAGATATTACTCCTGCAATGTTAAATGTAGTTGATAATGCTGTGAAATTAGCATACAGCGGAAAAAGGAAAATCGAATGGATGGAGATTTATTGTGGTGAGAAATCGACCAAGGTCTATGAAAAAGATACTTGGTTACCAGATGAAACAATTGAAGCTCTAAAAGAATATGTAGTTAGTATAAAGGGACCTTTAACTACGCCTGTTGGAGGTGGCATTAGATCACTTAATGTTTCATTAAGGCAAATATTAGATTTATATGTATGTCTTAGGCCTATTAGATATTTTGATGGAGTACCTTCGCCGGTAAAAAGACCTCAAGATACTGACATGGTTATTTTTAGAGAGAATTCTGAAGATATTTATGCTGGAATTGAATTCAAAGCTGAATCAGATGAATCCAAAAAAATTGTTAAAACTTTAGAAGATGATTTTGGTATTGTCCAAATTAGATTTCCAGATACCGTAGGTATAGGTGTTAAACCAATTTCAAAAGAAGGAACAGAAAGACTTGTTAAAAAAGCAATAGATTATGCAATTGCTAATGATAGAAGTTCAGTAACTCTTGTTCATAAAGGTAATATTATGAAATATACCGAAGGTGCATTTAGAGATTGGGGTTATGAACTTGCTAAGTCTGCTTATAACGGAGAAGACTTAGATGGAGGCCCTTGGCAGGTAATTAAAAATCCAAAGAATGGTAAAAATATAGTTATTCAAGATGTAATTTGTGATGCTTTTTTACAGCAAATATTATTAAGACCCAAAGATTATGACGTTATCGCAACAATGAATTTAAATGGTGATTACATATCAGATGCTTTAGCCGCTTGCGTTGGTGGTATCGGCATTGCCCCAGGAGCTAATTTATCAGATGAATATGCGGTATTTGAAGCTACCCACGGAACCGCACCAAAATATGCTGGTCAAGATAAAGTTAATCCTGGAAGTCTAATATTGTCTGCAGAAATGATGTTGAGGCACATGGGTTGGACTGAGGCTGCAGATTTAATTATTAGCTCAATGGAAAAAACAATTCTAGCCAAAAAAGTAACCTATGATTTTGAAAGAATGATGGATGGCGCTGATCTAGTATCATGTTCAGGTTTTGGTGAAGAGATGGTCAAAAGGATGTAATGATAAGGTTATCTAAAGATACCATCGATGCATCAAATGATTTAGGGTCAGCAGTACTAGAAAAAGATCCAGAACTTAGAGAACCGCCTTTATATCAAGTCATCTTAATTAATGATGATTATACTCCTATGGAATTCGTTGTTTATGTTCTTCAGACTGTTTTTAATCATACCCATGAGAAATCCACACAAATAATGATGGCGGTTCATACAAAAGGAAAGGGTGTTTGTGGTATATTTTCTAAAGAGATCGCTGAGATGATGTCATATGAGGTTAATAATATGGCAAAGCATCACAACCATCCTTTATTAAGTGAAATAGAACCATTAACTGATTAATTATGTTTAGCAAAGATTTAGAAGTTTCAATAGCCAACCTTTTTGATAAGGCTCAAGAAATTAATATTCAATATCTAACTGTTGAACATCTTTTTTTGATGATACTCAATGACTATGACGTAAAGGATTTTATTGAGGCACAAAATGTTAACGTTGATACCTTAAAAGATGAACTTAATGAGCATCTAAAAAAATCTAGTATCATGAGAACAGATAATCATAAAGCTGTTCAACCAACACTTGGTTTTCAAAGAGTTCTTCAAAGAGCTGTTTTTCACATCCAATCATCTGGAAAAGGGGTAGTAAAGCCTATCAATTTATTGGTTGCTATATTTTCTGAAAAAGAATCTAGGTCTGTTTATATTTTAAATAAGAATAATATTAATAGGCTTGATGTTGTGACATACATATCTCATGGTCCATCTGATAAAAAAATAGATGAAAGTATCACTACAGAAGAAGAAAGTGCTGGACAAGAAAAATTAAAAACAGAAGAAAACGCATATTTAATAAATTTAAATAACCTAGTTAATGAGGATAAGATTGATAATTTAATTGGAAGAACTAAGGAAGTTGATCGTCTAATTCAAATTCTATCAAGAAGAACAAAAAATAATCCATTACTTGTAGGCGAATCAGGTGTTGGAAAAACTGCAATAGCAGAGGGTTTGGCATATCTAATTTGTAATAATAAAGTACCAAATATCTTAAGCGATTCAGTTATTTATTCATTAGATATTGCTGCATTGATTGCTGGCACAAAATATAGAGGTGACTTTGAAAAAAGACTTAAAGAAGTTTTAAAATTCTTAGAAACTAAAGATAAAGCAATATTATTCATAGATGAAATACATACTATTATAGGGGCAGGTTCTGCATCAGGTGGTTCTCTAGATGTATCAAATCTTCTTAAACCAGCCCTTGGAAAAGGTTCTTTAAGATGCATTGGTTCAACCACATTCCAGGAATACAGAGGTATTTTTGATCAAAATCAGGCTCTGTCTAGAAGATTTCAAAAAATTGACGTTGTTGAACCCTCGTTTGATGAATGTATTGAGATAATAAATGGCATTAAAAATATATATGAGGACTATCATAATGTTGCGTACTCAAATGAAGCTGTTAAGGCATCTGTTGACCTGTCTTCAAAATATATTAATGATAGATTTTTACCTGATAAGGCTATAGATGTTATCGATGAAACTGGTGCTATGCTTAATATAGCAAGAAAAAATAAGAAAAATATAACCGTAAAACAGTCTGATATAGAAAAAACTATATCCAAAATTACTAAGATACCAGAACAGAACATAACTGTTTCAGATAAGAAAGATCTTAAAAACTTAGAAGAAAATCTTAAAAGAGTTATTTTTGGTCAGGACTTAGCTGTAGAAACATTAGCAAGTGCTATAAAGCTGTCTCGTGTTGGTCTTAGAGATGACAACAAAACAATTGGCTCATTTTTATTTACTGGACCAACTGGTGTAGGAAAAACAGAAATATCAAAACAGTTATCAGAAATTATGGGTATAGATCTTATTAGATTTGATATGAGTGAATATATGGAAAGGCATACAGTTTCAAGGCTGATTGGTGCACCTCCAGGATATGTTGGTTTTGATCAAGGTGGTTTACTTACTGAAGCAATTGTTAAATCACCACACTGTGTCCTGTTATTAGATGAAATTGAAAAAGCACATCCTGATATTTTTAATATTCTTCTTCAAGTAATGGATGCTGGTGTTTTAACTGACAATAATGGCAGAAAAGCAGATTTTAGAAACGTAATTTTAATTATGACAACTAATATTGGCGCTGAATTGTTAGCAAAAAGAAATATAGGATTTAGTTCTTCATCTAATGAATCTGATGCTATGAACTCTTTAAATAAATTATTTACTCCTGAATTTAGAAATAGACTCGATGAAACAATTCAATTTAATTACCTAGATAAGTCTATTATCTTATCGATTGTAGATAAGTTCCTTACAAAGCTTCAGGCTCAATTGGATAAAAGAAATGTTGAAATTGTTGTATCAAAGTCTGTTATTAATTGGATAGCAGATAATGGTTATGACAAGGAAATGGGTGCAAGGCCAATGGAAAGATTTATCTCTAAAAATATTAAAAAACCTTTAGTGGATAAATTATTATTTGGTAATCTTAAATCTGGTGGTCAAATAAAACTTGATATAGTTAATGAATCTTTAAAATTTTCTGAAATCAAAGATAAAGTGAAAGCATAAAAATTTTATTTTCATGAAATGGATTTTTACACCGTCTAATTTATTACTAATTATATTTTCTCTTTTAGCTATAGTAGTACTAAGTCCTATTTTATCTATATCTTTAGGGTTGGTTTATTCGTTGTTATATAAAAATAATGCTCAAAAGATATCAACACAAGTCACCACAATTCCATTACAGATCGGCATTGTTTTATTAGGTTTCACTATTAGTAAAGTTACTTTAATACCCATAATAGATTCTTATGCCATTTGGGTTTTATTTTTTATAATATTTTCTTTTGTAATATCTTTTATTTTAGGAAAGGTGTTTGGTTTAGATATAAAGCTTAATATTTTACTAGCATCTGGTTTATCGATTTGCGGAGCAACAGCAATAGCCCTGGTTGGCCAATTAATTAAAGCTAGCACAAAATTTATATTTATATCTTTGGCAATTCTTTTTTCTTTTAATACCCTAGCGATTATTCTCTTTCCTCTGTTAGGTGATTTTTTAAAAATGTCTAATTTTGAATTTGGTGTGTTTTCTGCCTTAGCTATTCATGATACTGGATCAGTTGTTGGTGCTGCACTAGCATTTTCGAACCCATCAGTAGAAGTTGCAACATCTTTGAAGATATTAAGAACTTTGGGTTTAATTCCATTAATTCTTTTGCTTAACTATAAATTTAATACAAATAAAAAAGGGTTTATTTTTCCAAGTTTTATTATTTATTTCTTTATTGCTTTAACTTTAGCCAATATATATGAATTGTCGTATTCATTAATTGAATATTTAAAAATACTAAGTGAGATTTTTATAATCTTGGGTATTTTTTGTATTGGATTACAGTCATCAAAAATAGAATATAAAGAACTTAGTATTAAGCCATTAGCTTTAGCACTAATTGTTTGGCTTTGTGTAATACCAATGGCTTATTTAATATCAGTGTCTTAAATAATGTTATTCAGATGTTTTGTATGCAGGAGTTGAATTTAAAATTTTAATTTCCTCACCATTCATATCAGATGATATATCTTCAAATAAAACGCTAGATAAGTATCTTTCTGCAGTGTCAGCTAGCATACATAATATGGTAGATCCTTTAGGAGCTTTATTTGCTACTTCCATAGCTACAGCAAATGTAGATCCACCAGATATACCTGTTAATATTCCTTCATTAGCTGCAAGCCTTTGTGACCATTTAACACCATCAGCCCCAGCAACAGGTATTATTTCATCAATAAAGTTATTATCGATCGCTTCTTGTAATACAAGAGGAATGAAATCTGTAGTCCATCCTTGAATAGGGTGGGGATTCCAGTCAGGATGCGAGGCTGCTGGAGCACCATCATCAGTTCTTTCTTGAGTCGTTCCCTTGGTAACAAGAGGCGCTACATCAGGTTCTGCCATTATTAATTTAGTATTTGGCATAGATTTTTTTAAGACCCTAGCAACTCCTGAGAAAGTTCCACCAGTACCATAGCCTGAAACCCAATAATCTAAACCCAATTCTTTAAAATCAGATATTATTTCTTCACCAGTTGTACTCTCATGAATATTAGCATTTGCTTCGTTTTCAAATTGTCGAGCATAAAACCAATCATTCTGATCTGCTAATTCTTTGGCTTTTTTGTATGCACCAGAACCAGCTTCAGGAGCTGGGGTTATAATAACCTTTGCACCTAAAAATCTCATCATTTTTCTTCTTTCTATGGATGCGCTTTCGGGCATTGTAATTACGCAAGGGTAATTCTTTGCTGCACACACAAAAGCTAGACCAATTCCTGTATTGCCACTAGTCGCTTCGACAACAGTTTGACCAGGTTTTAAGATTCCTTGCTTTTCAGCTTCATTAATTATGCTAAAAGCCAGCCTATCTTTTACGGATGATGCTGGATTAAAAAACTCTGGTTTAACATAAAGATTAATACCTTCAGGAGCTAAATTATTAATTTTTACTGCAGGAGTATTACCTACAGTTTCTAAAATGCTTGAATATATCATTGTTTAAAGTATTAAAAGGAAAGAATTCTATCACAATTATTTTTAATACAATCTTATATATAAATTTATTTTTAATTAAATAAATTCTTTACAGTTTTAGCTAATTAAGTGCTTATATATTATTTATATTAAGACTTATAAATAAAAAATTTACATTATTTCTTATGATAAAAAAGAGGACCTTACGGTCCTCATTTTTTACCTTGTTTTACCTTGAATTTTTATCTTGTTGATGGATAAGCCTTAACAGGTGTTATAAGGCTTACATTTCTAAGCTCACGAATAGAAGCTACATTTTTTGCAAATGTTTGAAACGCTTCAGTTTGTGAATTTGCATCAAAAGTAGTGTATAGATCATCAATTGAATTACCACCAACATAAACAAAATGAGACATCCAACCATTTCCAGCTCTATGAGTAATCAAGCCAGCTGAATTTGTTTGCTCTAATGAGTTCATCATTTTTGTCCATTCTTTTGCATACATTGGAGCTTTACCAAGTTCTACATTAAAATCAAATTTCATAAAATGTTTATCTTTAGTCCAATCACCAACTTCGAGAGATTGCTCACCAAGTCTACTTACATAGTCAGTTGATTCTGAATGTTTTGCTAATTTTTTTATAAGCATTGCGGTTTCAGGACATGAGTTAACAATAGATCTTCCTTTTTCTAACATCTCATTATTTTTATATCCAACATATATAAAGTGAGTATGAACAGAACCTAGAACACCCATAAGTACAACTTCTGCCCCTGATTCTGATTGCCATTTTTTAGCACAGTCAGATGCATAATGTTCGTCTATAGCATTAACAAATCCAGCAGGATTAGTTACATTAAAGTAATGAAATTCACCTGTTTCTTCACCAGGTTTTACATTATTAGCATTAACCGTAAAGGCAAAAATTATTGATAAAGCAAATATATATTTACTTATATTCATTATTTTTTACTCCAAACTATAGCTAACTGAAATACAACAACTAATAGTACAAAGAAAGTCTGAACGGGACCGCCAACCGATAGTGGTGAATTAGGGTATGTTGACATTCTTTCTGCTGAAGCTGCCTCAATTGCAACTAAATTATTAGCTGCAGTTTCTAGTATAGCTGCACCGATTTGCTGGGTATAAAACAGCATTATGCCAACTAGAATACAGTATATTGAAGTAAATACTTTTGCCGCCATGTTTACATCAGTGCTGTTAAAGATATTATTGGCCATTCTGAAACCAAGCCAGGTTAATAAGACCATACCTACAAAATACATAGAATTACTGATAAATCCTACATACATTAAATTAAATATTTGATATTCAGTCATTTTCTCCTCCCAAATTAAAATTGACTTCTTTCATAGTAATACATAAAACACATATTAATTAATAAAAATACTTATATAAATTAATCATATATTGTATATATTTTATAAATCACCAATAGATATTACGTTTTGATAAAATATTTAACTTCTACACAACAATTAAAATAGGGGCGAATTATGAAATTAAATGCATCAGATGCATTAATTAAGACTTTAATTAATAACGGTCTCGAGGTTGTCTTTGCTAATCCGGGAACTTCAGAAATGCATTTAGTTGCAGCAATTGATCATAACCCCAAAGTAAGACCGGTTCTTGGATTATTTGAAGGTGTAGTGAGTGGTGCTGCAGATGGATATGCAAGAATGTCAGGCAAGGCTGCAGCAAATTTACTTCATCTTGGTCCTGGTCTAGGTAATGCCTTTGCAAATATTCATAATGCAAGGAAAGCTAATTCTCCAATGATTAATATCGTTGGTGATCATGCTTCTTATCATTTAAAACATAATGCTCCTCTAACTTCAGATTTAGATGGATTATCTAATGCTAGTTCTGACTGGGTAGGAAGATTAGATAATCCAAAAAATATATCCAAACTAGCAAATACTGCGTGGCAAACTGCTAACAGTCCCAGTGGGAAGGTAGCAACAATGATTATTCCTGCTGACTATGCTTGGAGTGAAATTGATATAGATGTTGAACCAAATATATCAATTAATAACCCTAAATCAGTTGATTATAATGATATTAACAAAGCATATGATTTACTTAAGAAGGATAAATCTATGTTATTTATAGGTGGTAGATTTCTTGATGAAGAATGTCTCAAATTGGCTTCTCATATAGCAAGTGCAACTAATTGTAGGTTAGTGACTGACACATTTATACCTAAAATTAGAAGGGGCGCTGGATTGCCTATTATTGAACAAGTACCTTATTTTGCTGAAATGGCAGAACTTTTCTTAGCTGATACTCAATCTATCGTATTTATTGGCTCTAGACCTCCGGTTTCATTTTTCGCCTATCCTGATAAAAAAAGTTTTTTATCTCCTGATTCTGCTGAATTATTTGAGCTTTGTTCAAATGATGATGATGGAGTAAGTGCGTTAAATGAGCTTAAAGATTTATCAGGTTCTACCAAAATTGATGAAAAATTTATTCAATCTCATATTGGTGATGTGCCAACTAGTGGGGATCTTGATGCAACTACGCTAGGTCCATTGCTTGCTGGTTTGATGCCAGAGGATTCAATAGTTTCTGATGAAGCAACTACGTCAAGCCTTTTAGTTTCACCGTTTGCTCTTCAAGCAAAACCCCATGATTGGTTAGCACTTTGTGGAGGATCTATAGGTCAGGGGCTGCCATTGGCTGTAGGAGCATCATTAGCAAAACCAGACAGGCCTGTTATTACACTTCATGGAGATGGTGGAGCAATGTATACAGTTCAAGCACTTTGGACACAAGCTAGAGAAAATTTAAATATTACCAATATTATATTTTCTAATCGCTCATATGAAATCTTAAAAATTGAGCTTGATAGGGTCCAAGCAATAGAAACAGGTGATAGAGCAGCCTCTATGTTTTCATTAGATAACCCACCTATAGACTGGTGTAAATTATCTGAATCTATGGGAGTGCCTGCATATAATCCAAAAACAGTTAAAGAATTTACTGATTTTTTTAATAAATCCATTAATGAACCTGGACCATCTTTAATTGAGTTAAATGTTTAAAAATAATCTGTTTTTAGTTATTATTTTATAAAAAAAATAGGGAGCAATAATGATAGATGCATCACGTTCAATAAAAGCATGCGCAGCATATTATGGAGATAATGCAGACGCTATGGAGTCCTATCTTAAAGAAGGAGAGAAAAAAGCTTTAGAATTAGGAAATAGAGGTCCAATTAAATTTGACGAAAATGGAAATCTTTGCCCTGAAATACGTAAAGCTTACTCTGATAATGGTTTTTACATCTTTGAAAATGTTATAAACCCTGATGAATTAGAAGATATTAAAGAAGATTTAGAGAAATTAAGAACTAATTTTCCAATAGGGCCAGAATCTAATATAGATGTAAATGGCAATCCTGCTTTCAATGCAGAATCTAAAGCTTTAACTTTAGTATGGTCAAAACCACTTGGTGATCCTCTTGGAGGTACTGAGTTAGCTAATGGAAGACATCAAATTAAATTATTTGAGCCAGAGGCTAAATCTGATTCTCCTCCAGCTGTACCTGTTATTCTCTTGGGTTCTCTTCAATTTTCTGATGCATGTCTAAGAACTTATGCGCATCCTGAGCTTTTAAAAGTTGCTGAAGCTATTAATGGAGAGGATTTTGCTCCCTTTAATGAGGCTTTATTTATAAAGGAACCTGGTGTTGGTGCAGCTGTATCTTGGCATCAAGATGGTGTTACTCATTGGGATAGTGAAAATTTTGATGAAGATATTCATGGCTTTAATTTTATGGTTCAAGCATATGGAAGTACCGCTGTAAATGGAGTCTGGGTCATGCCAGGAACACATAAAATTGGAAAAATAGACATTAAAAAACTTGTTGCTGAATCAGGTAGTGAAAGACTTGAGGGAGCAGTTCCTATAGTCTGTAACCCAGGTGATGCAGTTATATGTAATCGTCAATTACTTCATGGATCTTTTCCTAACTGTGGTTATGAAAAAAGAGTTACTGTTAATTTTGGTTTTCATAAGCGCTCATCTGTTTTAGGTGTGAAGGGTGGAGGCGTTCACAGTGAAGCCCAAGTCTTTGATGATGAGATAATTGAAAGGAGATCTAAATCTATAGGTTATGCAATAGAAGCTAGAAAAGCTAAATATAAAGATGAAACACCATATAAATATAAGCCTTTTAAAGATTCAGGTAAGACTTATATTTGGGATAATAATGCTCGAAAAGATTTAAAAGACTATAACCTCGAGGATCTGAGTATTTAGGATTAAAAATAGATGATGTACAAAATAGTAATTGCTTTATTTTTAGTGATAATAGAAATCTCTGCATTTGATAATAACAATCATTTAGATGAAAGAGGTATGACTAAATTATTAGGGCCTGAGACATATTTAAGATGTTCTAATTTTTTAGCGGATCCAAAAGCAAAAGCCTATGAGTTGTCATATAAAAGAACATCTACAATGCCTCTATCACCATTTGCTGGAGAATATAAACCAAAATTTTTACCAGAAATAGCTTGGGCAGGTTCTAAACAAGTTTTTACAATGGATGTATTAAACGAAAATGTTAACGATGGTAACCAAGGTACGCAAATGGATGCATTAGGTCATTTTGGTTATACAGATGAAGTTTGGACTGGAGAGGGTGAAGCGGATCTTAGCTCATTAAAGTATTTTGGTAACTTTAAAGGCAAAGAGGTAAAACCATCACCAGACTCACCACTAAAAAAACTCGGTATAGAGACCGTGCCTCCAATAATAACAACTGCTGTATTTCTAGATGTCAGAAAACATATTTTTAATGGCAGAGCAATGAAAGCAGGCGAGTATGTGACGGTAGAGCATATTGAAAAAACTATCAAAAAATCATCATTAAATAAAAGAGGAATCCTTCCAGGTGATGTGGTATTAATAAATACTGGCTGGAGTGATAACTATCAAGATCCAGATGAATTAGGTATTTACTATACAAAAGCACCTGGTGTTTCATATAACTTAGTTAAGTATCTCTCTAAGAAAAAAGTAGTTGGAGTTGGTCTTGATACGTGGGGTGTTGATACATTTGCAAATGAAGATGAATATGGTCCAGAAAGATTACAAAACCCTCAAGGTATAGCTAATCCTGCACATCATTATTTTTTAACACAGGCTGGTATTCATACACTTGAAAACTTTAACCTTAAAGGTTTAGCAAAAGATAACGTTGAACTTTCATGCGTAATTATCTTACCATTGATGACAGAGGGAAGCTCTGCTTCACCCATAAGACCAGTCGCTATTGGAAACAAGTCTACAAGCTAGGGTTTAGTAAATTTTAATCTAAGTTTTTACTAAGGATTTATTCTTGCTGAAGTGCCCATACCAGAGCCATAGACTACTGCATTCAGCCAAACTCTATTTGTTCCTAAACTGGACCCTCTAAAATTAGGTTCTCCAGAGAATAAAATTATTTGACCTTTACCGTATCTTTCTTGAGTTAAATATGCTGAATTCGCAATTCTTGCTGAGGCTTCAGGCCATACCAAACCGCTCATTCTAACGTTTAAATCATTACCTGCAGGAATGTCAGACCAGTTAATAGACTTATATATATCTTGATTATTATTTTTGGTCAATTCACCAACTCTTATTACAGCCTTTGAACCTGAATCAGCCATCAATACAGGAAAATTTGAATAGAGAAGGGGTAAAGTATCTATTGTTCCAAATGTAAGCCAATGTTTATCATCAATTCTTCCTGAAACAAAAGCTCCTGATGGCATGAATAGTGATTGCCATTTATCGCGTTTTTTCAATGTATCAGAGTCGATTCTATTTTCAGTTTCTTCCCATGGATATGATATATCTGAGGTAATTTTATTATTATTCACATAGTCTAAATCTATGGATACATCTTTTGATAAAAATTCTCGTTGTAACTTTATGTTGTAATCATGGCTATTCTCAAATGAATCACTTACATCTTTGATGCTTGTAATTGAATTGTCAGCTACTAGCATTCTTGTACTGCCGTTATTAGCAATTAATGTTCCACCTTGTTTTACCCATTCTTTCAGAACAGACATTTCACCTTGATTAAGAGATCTATAACCGCTTGGCATTACTAATGTGTTATATCTTCTTAAGTCTGCATAACCAATCATTGATGTATTAAGTTGACTGTGTCTAATGCCTAAATGATGATCAAGTGACCACCAGCTAACACCTACATCATATGAACTAAAACCCTCATGACTTAATATTGCAATTTGAGGTTTATTTAGTAATCTAAAATGTCTTCCTCCCCAATCAGGTAATTCTTCAGGACCAAAACCTGTATAGAGTGATGATACTGAAACATTTAAATTTTTAGCAGTATTTTTAATTAATTGTACTAACCTAGAGTTTTTAGGATTATCCATAGCTATTACAACAGGGCTTCCTCTAGATAAGTTCTTGCCAGAAAGACTAATATCTTTATCAACAATTCTTACCTGAACATCTTGCTCCATTAATCTTGCTGCAAAGGTCACTGATAGATCGTCTGTACCATCAACAATCCACATAATAGCCTTTTCATCAACGTCTATTTCTACAGAGGAGGGCTCCCATAACGAAAGATTTCCTTTTACATATTCGGGTACTGTCACTGCTTCTAATCCATACATCATAGTAAAATTAAAAGCAGTTGTGTCATACATAATAGATGAGCCGTCTCTTAAAGTTGCTTCTCTTTCTTTTTTAAGAACATCTTCATCAATTTCTGCATCGAATTCTAATATAGCCGAAATTAACGGAGCTTCGGGTTGACGATTAGG